>CAZQZE010000013.1:0-19467 GCA_964597715.1 uncultured Halobacteriales archaeon | reverse complement strand
CGGCGTGGATGCCGCTCTCGTGGGAGAAGGCGTTCGCGCCGACGACGGGCTTGTTGCCCGGCACCGGGACGTCGGACTTCTCCTCGATTGTGCGCGACAGCTCGGTGATCCGGGTTGTGTCGACGCCGGTGTCGACGCCGTACAGCGACTCCAGCCCCATCACGACCTCCTCGTAGGCGGCGTTACCGGCCCGCTCGCCGATGCCGTTGACCGACACCTGTGCCTGGGCTGCGCCGGCCTCGTAGCCCGCCAGGGCGTTCGCGGCGGCCAGCCCGAAGTCGTCGTGGGTGTGAACGTCGACACGCGCGTCGACCGTCGCATCGACGACCCGCTCGACCAGCTTCGCAAAGCGGGTCGGCGTCGCCACCCCGACCGTGTCGGGGATATTGAGCCAGTCGGCGCCCGCCCGCGTGGTCGTCTCCACGATGTCGAGCAGGTACTCCTCGCCGGTCCGGGTCGCGTCCATCGGCGAGAACATACACTCGACGCCGGCCTCTTTCACGCGCTCGACGGACTCGACAGCACGCTCCCGCACCTGCTCGCGGGTGGCGTGCATCGAGTCCTCGATCTGGACGTCGCTGGTGGACACGAACACGTGTACCAGGTCGACCCCCGAGTCGAGCGCGGCCTCGATATCCTCCTCGACCACACGCGCCAGCCCACAGACCGTCGTGTGGCTAGCGGCGGCGATATCCCGTACCGCCTCGAACTCCGCGTCACTGTTGACGGGGAACCCGGCCTCGATGACGTGGGTCCCCATCCCGTCCAGCAGCGCGGCTATCTCCCGTTTGTCCTCGTACGAGAATGAGGTTCGTGGCGTCTGTTCGCCGTCGCGCAGCGTGGTGTCGAAAACCCGTGCGTCCTGTATCTCGGACGTGCTATCCAGAGTGCCCTGGAAGAACTCGACCCGCCGGGGTTCCCGACGTGCCCTCTGTATTGGACATAAGCATCTGGTAACGCGCGAGCCTCGCATATAAATCTGTCTGGCTGGCGCGGGCGTGTCAACGCACGTCACACCCCCGACATCGCGGCCCGACAGCAGCTGACGCGAACCGGGACCGACGCTGTGAGGCTGTCTGACACGCCCCTCGCCGGGGGATTTTTGCCCCTTGCCGCCGAGATGAGCGCATGAGCGAATTCGACGGGCTCGACCTCCAGTCGGTCGAGGACCAACTGGACACCGACGACGGGGCGGGCGCCGGCCGAGTCGTCCTCGGCGTCCTCGACGGGAGTACCCCGCCCGGGGAGTGGGTAGAGGCAGTCGGGTCGGGGACGGTGCTCGTGCTCGACGTCGAGGGGGACCTGAACGAACTCGCGGCGGGGTTTGCAAGCCAAATACAGGAGGCCGGCGGGGACCTGATGCACTTTCGGGGGTTTCTGGTCGTCTCCCCGCCAGCGGTCGACATCGACGCCAGCCGGCTGGACTGAGCCGCGTGGCCGGCTGTCCGCGCCGGGTGTGACGGCCGCGTGTGGCACCCATTTTTGCGCACGCGACTCGTAGGTCAGCCTATGCCGATGAAAGGCTCCGGTCCGGCGACCGACTGGCGGGAGATCGACCGCTTCGAGAACGGCACACAGGGTGTTGGCTGGGTCGCCCACCCCGAGGAACGCATGCAGCGGGCGAGCCACGCGCTCGCAGCGGACGACGGCGTCTACGTTATCGACCCCGTCGACGCCGAGGGGGTCGACGACCTCCTGACGGAGTTCGGCGAGGTTGCCGGCGTCGTTGTCCTACTGGACCGACACAAGCGTGACGCGGCCGCTGTGGCCCGCCGCCACGACGTCCCGGTCTACGTCCCGGACGTGATGGCCGATATCACCGACGACCTGGACGCGGAGACGACGGTCGTCCGCCACGACATCGACGGGTCGGGCTTTGCCGTCCACGGGGTCATCGACAATCCGCTCTGGAGCGAGGCGGCGCTCTACAGCGAGGACGACGGGACGCTGGTCGTCGCCGAGGCGGTGGGTACGAGCGGCTACTTCCTGGCGGGTGACGAACGCCTCGGGGTCCACCCGGCACTCAGGATGACACCCCCAAAGCGGCTCCGCCGGTTCGACGCCGAGCGTGTCCTCGTCGGCCACGGTGAGGGGGTCCTCGCCGACGCGGCCTCGGCGGTCGACGACGCTGTCTCGGGTGCCCGCGGCCGCGCCCCCCGGCTCTACGCACAGACACTCCGGTCCTTTCTGCCGGTCTGAGCCCGGGACCAGATGGCCGGTCTCACCCGTCCACCGGTGCCACTGACCCTCACTCCGGTTCGACCCGGTCGCGGAGCCGTCGCACCCACCGCAGCTGTGCGTCGAGCAGGTCGGCGGTGAGTTCGACCAACTCCATCCGGTAGCTCTCGTGGGACGGTACCTCCTCGCGGTGCATCGTCGCGATATCGAGCCACTCGTTTCGGGCCTCGTGGAACTGGTCCTCGAGATGCGCCAGTTCCGCGGCCTGTCGGTCGGCGGGGAGGTGGTGGAGGAAGCCGAGTTTGACCAGGAAGTGTGGACGGTGTGTGGGGTCGTCGACCGCCGCGACCGGCTCGCACAGCAGTGTCCGCAGCCGGTCGTGACCCCGGTCGGTGAGCGAGCACGTGCCGGCCTCGGCGGTGTACGCCTCGGTCACGTGACCGCTCTCGCGCAGGCGCGCGAGCGTCGGGTCCAGCCGGCCCCGGCCGACGAACTGGTGACGCCCGAAGTTGTGGTTGAACCGCTCCTGGAGGTCGGCGGCGGCGGCGTCACGCTCCGCGAGGAGGCCAAGCACGCCGAGTTCGATGACAGAGTCCCGTTGCATGGGATACCGTAAAGCGTTCACAGGGCAGTCAAAAGAGCCTGTCGCCGGTGACCGGTCGTACCGTGTTCCCTGCCGACCCACACCGACGACGGCCCGCGACCGGTCGGGGCCGGCGATTGAAGTAGCTACCACCCGTATGTGGCGTGTGTACTACCTGACCCGCGGGCTCCAGCAAACGCTGTTGCGACTGGCCAGGGAGGCCGAGCCCGACTCGACGACGATCTCGCTGTCAGTCACGCGGGCGGGTGAGTTCGAGACCGACACCGGGCTGAACCCGGAGACACCCGTGTTCACACACTTTTATCTGCCCGGTGCCGGCGGCTCGGTCAACGCGGTCTTCGGTGTCGACCTCGGCACGCCTGTCGGCCAGACCGAGGGGCGGTTCGTCTCTCACCCCGGCGGTGACCTCGGCGTCTCGAAGCTCGATGACCTCCACGAGGTCGTGTTCGTGGCGGTTCCGCCGTGGGACGAGGACGCCTTTGGCGCCTTCGACCGGCGTGGTGCCCGGAAGGACGTCACTGTCATCGACGCGGAACCGCCGGCCGAGGAGCCGGGGCTGTGAGCCGGTGTGGGCCGGCCGGCTACTCCAGGTAGCCCAGGTCCTTGAGCTGGGAGGCGATCTCCTCGAACTCGGCCTCGCTGAGTTGGCCCTCCTGCTGGTGTTTGATCACGATACTCCGCAGCAGAAACCGGACGAGGTCGCTCGTACTCTGGAAGCTGGTCCCCTCGATGGTCGCCTCGACCCGGTTGGCCAGGTCCTTTGGGATGGAGACTGTCGTGTAATCTGTCATACGCCGACCTTACCGGCAGCGGGGATAGGCGTTGTGTCCCGGCCGGCTCACTCCGGGTCCGACTCGGGCTCGACCTGCCACCGGTCCGCGAACATCCGCGGACAGGGGTTGGTGTTTTCCGGCGAGAAGGTTCGGGGGGCGTTTCGTGTGCTGAACTGTCTGCTCGTGGTGCGGGGTCGGGCGTCCGTCGTGGGTTGTGTTGTGCTCATGTGGTTGGTGTTGGGTTGTGGTTGGCGTGCGAGACAGGTTGTTAGGGGTGAGATACCGGACGTACCGCCGTTACCACGAACATCGTACTCGTGAGTGGTGCCCCGTCCTTCATAAATGTTCATGATCGAGGCTCGGGGGACAGCGGCGCAGGTTGGGGAGGAAGAGTGGTGCCGTCTCAGACGACGAGGGTCTCCTCGTAGTTGGTGAGGTTCTCGTGACCGTCCTCGGTGACGACAACGATATCCTCGATACGAACGCCGCCGACGGCCGGGTCGTACAGCCCTGGTTCGACCGTGACAACCTGTCCGGGGCGGAGTTCACCGCCGTCGGGCGCGAGCCGCGGGAGTTCGTGGACAGCTAGCCCGACGCCGTGGCCCGTGCTGTGGATGAAGCCTGTCTCGGCGGCCTCGTCGCTGCGTAGCGTCGGCAGGCCCGCCGCCTCGTAGACGTCACAGACGGCGTCGTGGACCGTCGCCCCGGTCACACCCGGTTCGACCGCATCCAGGGCCGCCTGTTTTGCCTCGGCGGTGAGTTCGTACCACTCCCGGACGGTCTCGTCGGGCGCCCCGGCACAGAGGGTCCGGGTCATGTCGGCGTGGTACTTGGTGGCTTTGGACTGCGGGAAGATATCGACGATAATCGGCTCGTCGGCCTCGAGCGGTCCGCTACCGCGGTCGTGGGGGTCAGCGGCATCGGCCCCGCAGGCGACGATCGTCTCGTCCAGCGCACAGCCGTGTCTGAGGAGTTCCACCTCGATTGCTTCCTTGACGCGTTCGCTGGTGAGGGCCTCCCCGTCACGTACCAGGTGGCCGTCGTCGCCGATACCGGCGTCGGCGATGAGTTCCTCGGCCCGGCGCATCGCCGCCTCGTTTGCCCGCTGTGTCTCGCGGACGTGTGCGACCTCGTCGTCGGTTTTTGTCGCCCGGATTTCGGTGACGATACCGCTACTCTCCGCGGTCACGTCGACGCCCTGGTCGCGGAGGGCGTCGGCCGTCCGGAGCGGGAACCGCGGCGGCGTTGCCACCGAGCGAACGTCGTGTGAGTCCAGAAACGCCGCGAGCACGCGGTCGCGTGCCTCCTGTGGGCCGTGAGCCTCGGCGAGGGCACCGTAGTCGTAGTCGACATCGCGCTCGACGGAGTCGGCGCTGGCCTCCCTCTGTGCCCGGCCGTACTCCAGGCTCCGGGCGAACAGGAGGTGTGTCGAGCCGTCGTACAGTGTCACGAACGGGTCCGGTGCGTCGAACCCTGACAGGTAGTACTGGTCGGCGTCGGTGGAGTCGGCGTCGATCAGGTATCCGTCGACGCCGGTCTCCTCGAGAAAGCCGTCGAGCCGTGAGCGGTCAGGGGCCATACCCGACACAACGACCCAGGGGTACAAATGAGATGCTGTCGGCCAGGGCAGCGGCGGCATCCGAGCGTGTGTCGTCCCACGGGGCGGCTACCCTGCCCGTGCGTGCTGGCCAGTAGGGCTCGGTACCGAGTACTGCTAGTTATCGACGGTGTCGGGGGACCCTGTCTCGGCGGACAGTGTCTGTCACCCCGTTTCACGGCGGCCACTACTATCAGGAAAACTGAACATATAAGCGGTGATAGCCCCTGAGTTTCGACACTGAATGACCGAGTACGCGATCGACGCCGACGGGGTCGAGTTGACATACAGCGACGGGACGGAGGCGGTCCGCGGGGTCGACCTCCGGGTCCCCCGCGGCGAGTTTTATGGCTTTCTGGGGCCAAACGGCGCGGGCAAGACGACGACGATCAAGACGCTGGCGACGTTACTGGCCCCGACAGGCGGGGCAATCCGGGTCAACGGCTTCGACGCCGTCTCGGGGTCCCGGAAGGTCCGGGAGTCGATCGGCTACATGGCCCAGGAGACAAGCGTCGACGAGGAACTGACCGCCCGCGAGAACATCCGCTTTGCCTGTGAGTCCTACGGCGTCCCGCGCGGCGAGCGTGCCGGGCGGACCGACGAACTGCTCGACCTCGTCGACCTGGCCGACGTCGCCGACAAGCGGGCCGGCGACTTCTCCGGCGGGATGAAAAAGCGACTCGACGCCGCGACGGCGCTGGTTCACCGCCCGCCGCTGGTCTTCCTCGACGAGCCGACGACCGGGCTTGACCCGAAGGCGCGCAACCGGCTCTGGGACTACTTCCGGAGGATCAACGACGCCGGGACGACAATCTTCCTCACCACCCAGTACCTGGAGGAGGCTGACCAGCTCTGTGAGCGGATCGGCGTCATTCTCGACGGGGAGATCGTCGCCTCGGGGTCGCCGGCCGAACTCAAGCGGCGGGTCGGCGGGGAGATACTCGACGTCGACCTCGCGGACGGCGACGGCCAACGAGCCGCCGAGGTCGCCCGTCGTGTCGACCTCTTCGAGTCAGCGGCGACCGTCGAGGTCACCGGCGATGGACTCACTGTCACCTCGCGGCGGGCCCGCGAGCGGGGGACCGACCTTCTCGTCGAGTTGCGGGATGCGGGGATACCGGTGACCGGATTCAACGTGCGGGCACCGACGCTCGACGACGTCTTCCTGGCGATCACCGGCGAACACGTCGAGACGGGGTCATCCGCCGACGGGGCAACCGAGGAACTGGAGGTGAGCCGGTGAGCACCCCAACCGCCGAGGAAACCGGGGCCGGTGAGTCGACTGTCGACCGGTCGAGCAACAGCTACTTCGGCGAGGTCTGGGTGAACTTCAAGCGCTGGAATCGCAAGGCCGTCAGAAACCCGTTTGTCCTCGTCGTCTCGCTCGTTCAGCCGGTGATCTTCCTCATCCTGTTCACGCAGGTCTTCGGCGGGGTCGCGGGCGACGCACTCAGCCGGAGTGGGGCCGGGGTCAGCTACGAAACCTACCTCGTCCCGGCCATCGCGGTCCAGGTTGCGATCGCGGCTGCCGCCACCTCGGGCGTTGGCCTGGTCAACGACATCGAGAACGGGATGTTCGAGAAGGTGCTGGTGAGCCCGATGAGCCGGTCTGCGGTCTTCCTCGGCAAGACCGCCGCCGAACTGCTCCGGATCGCTGTCCAGGTTGGGGTCATCCTCGGCCTCGGTGTCGTCCTGGGTGCGGAGGTCGGGACCGGCCTCCTCGGCGCCGTTGGGGTCATCGCCGTCGGGATTGTCTTCTCGCTGTGGTTTATCGGCTTCTCGAACGCACTCGCGGTGCTGACGAAGGACCAGGAGTCGACGATCATCGGTGCCAATCTCCTCCAGTTCCCGCTGTTGTTCCTGTCCTCGGCGTTCCTGCCGTTGGAGGCACTCCCGGGGTGGATCCAGACCGTCGCGAAGTTCAACCCGGTCACCTACGGGGTCGACGCCGCCCGGTCGCTGATGCTGAACGCCGACGCCGCGAGCGTGTTCAGCGCCGGCGGGTTCGGCGCCGTCTGGAACGCCGTGCTTCCGGCCGTCGGGGTCCTGCTCGCACTCGACCTGTTGTTCGGCGGTATCGCCGTCGCGATGATCCGTCGGGCGTCGAGTTCGAAGGTGCAGTGACCGGCGCCACGTCCGGTACCCTCTTTTGCGGTCCCACCGAGCTACGGCTATGGACGCCACTATCGCGAACTCGACGGTCGGTGGCCGCGTCCAGGCGCCACCTTCCAAGAGCTACACCCATCGGGCAGTCCTCGCCGCGGGCTACGCCGAGAGCGCAACGGTCCGGGGGCCGCTCGTCAGCGCCGACACCCGCGCGACGATGCGCGCTGTTGAGGCATTTGGCGGGTCCGTCGACACCCGCGAACTGGGGGACGGGACGACCGCTCTCGACGTCGACGGATTCGACGGGCGACCCGGGGTCCCCGCGGACATCGTCGACTGCGCGAACAGCGGGACGACGACCCGACTCGCGACGGCGACAGCAGCACTGGCCGACGGGCTGACCGTGCTCACCGGCGACGGGTCGCTTCGCTCCCGTCCACAGGGGCCGCTCCTGCGGGCTATCGACCAGGTCGGCGGCCGCGCGGAGAGCACGAGGGGGAACGGACAGGCCCCGCTCGTCGTCGGCGGACCGGTCCACGGGGGGAGTGCCCCGGTCCCGGGTGACGTCTCCTCGCAGTTCATCACGGCCCTGCTGATGGCGGGGGCGGTCACCGCGGCAGGGGTAGACATCACGCTCCAGACCGAGCTCAAGTCCGCCCCGTACGTCGATATCACGCTCGAGGTGCTGGATGCGTTTGGGGTGCGTGCCCGCGAGACGGAGCGGGGGTTCTCTGTCGGCGGTGGCCAGACCTACGACCCCGGCGGTGGCTACGACGTGCCGGGTGACTTCTCCTCGGTCTCGTATCTCCTCGCCGCGGGCGCAGTAGCCGGCGCAGACGGTCTGACGGTCACCGGTGCCTACCCGAGCGCGCAAGGCGACCAGGCCATCGTCGAGGTGCTGGACCGGATGGGAGCCGACGTCTCCTGGGACCGGGCGGCCGGCGAGCTTAGTATCGCGAGGAACAGGCTACACGGGGTCGAGGTCAGCGTCGCCGACACGCCCGATTTGTTGCCCACCGTTGCGGCGCTGGGGGCGGTTGCCGGCGGGACAACGCGAGTCGTCGACGCCGAGCACGTCCGCTACAAGGAGACCGACCGGGTGACGGCGATGGCCGAGACACTAGAGCAACTGGGCGCGAGTGTCGAGGAGGGGCAGGACTCGCTCACGGTCCACGGCGGCGAGTCGGTGCTTCGCGGGGCAACCGTCGACGGCCGCGGTGACCACCGGGTGGTCATGGCGCTGTCGGTCGCGGGTCTGGCCGCCGAGGGGGTGACAACCGTCCGTGGTGCCGACGACGTGGCTGTCTCGTTCCCGGACTTTTTTGACGTGCTTGCGGGGCTCGGCGCCGATATCCGGCGGGAGTGACCCTCACAGGGGCGAGCAGGTGGCCCACAGCAGGCGCGAGACGGCGGGCCACACGACCGCAGCCCGTCTCGCGGCAGTCCTCAGCGCACGCCAGGGGCTGGTCCCGGCCTCCGACTTGAGGCTGTGGACGCGCGTCGTGTAACTTTAAGTTCCGACGGGTATCATCGTGTGGTATGTTAGACCTGTCCGAGGAGCAGCGGTTACTCGTCGACGAGATACGGCGGCTCGCCGAGAACGAATTTGCCGAGCGTGCGTTCACCTGGGAGGGTGAAGGCTACCCCGAGGAGAACATCGACCTCCTCGCCGACCGGGGCTTTCTGGGGATCAACCTCCCGACCGAGTACGGCGGCGGCGGGATGACCGAGTTCGACGTCGCCCTCCAGGTCGAGACCGTCGGCCGGGTCTGTCCGGACACCGCCGCAGCGATCTACGGCCAGTCGATGGTCGCCCCGCGGGCCATCGATATGTTCGGGTCGGAGTGGGCAAAGGAGCACTATCTGCCGAGGGTCACGGACGGGGACCTGTCGGTCGCGATCGGGATCTCCGAACCCGAGGCCGGCAGCGACTCGACAAATATGACGACCACGGCGGAGGAGGCCGACGACGGGAAACTCTACCTCAACGGCGAGAAGACCTGGGTGTCGAATGTCCCCGACTCCGAGGCGGCGGTCATCTGGGCGAAGTTCCCCGAAGGACTGGGGACCGTGATCATGGAGTTCGACCAACCGGGCGTCGAGATCCACCAACACCACACCAACATGCACGGCGAGACCCAGACACAGTTCTACATGGAGGACGTCCACATCCCCGAGGAGCGGGTGCTCGTCCGGGGGCCAGAAGCGCTGAAACAACAGCTAAAGGCGCTGAACTGGGAGCGGTGTGGGAGTTCGATGCTGGCGAACTCGATCAGTCTGAACGCCTTCGACAAGGCCATCGAGTACGCACAGCAGCGCGAGCAGTTCGACCAGCCCATCGGTGATTTCCAGGGGATCCGCTGGAAGGTCGCCGACATGGCCAAACAGATCGAAGGGGCGCGCACGCTCACCTACCGGGCGGCGCTCAGCGGCGGCGAGGACGACGCCCCCGACCGGTTGGCGGCCTCGCTTGCGAAGCTGTCCACGAGCGAGACTGTCGAGGAGGTCGTCAGCGAGGCACTCCAGATCCACGGCGCGAACGGCTACCAGCAGGGCCACCCCCTCGAGTACCTCTACCGGCTGGCTCGCGGCCGCCGGATCGCCGCTGGCACCGACGAGATCATGAAAAACAACATCGCAGACGTCGTCTTCGAGGACGGGCTTCCCCGCACGCTGTAGCGGTGACGGAGGGGGTACGGGTGCCACAGCGACCCGAGTCGCCAAAGGCAAAAGGACTATAACAGCTAGCAGGTAACGGCAGAGTAGTGATGGTCAATACACTGTTGCAGATCCCAGGCATCCCAGGGGGCCCGGAGCTACTAATCATTCTGCTGATAGCTGTGTTGCTGTTCGGGGCAAACAAGATCCCGAAGCTCGCACGCTCGTCCGGCGAAGCGATCGGCGAGTTCCAGAAGGGACGCGAGGAGGTCGAGGACGAACTCCAACAGATGCGAGACGGGGAGGGCGAGTCGCCGGAAGGTGAAGGTGAGGACACGCTCGACCTCGAGGAGGAGTCGGCGTCGTCAGGCTCTTCGAGCGGTTCCTGACTCGGTACGCGGTCCCCGTTATTTGAACAACACTCCCCAGCAGGCCCGTGCTTCCGTGTTAGAACACGGTCGTCGTCCGGGGTTGACACCGGTATCGCGGCTCAGCCCCGGACGCGCACGACACCCGACTGGAACACCTCCTGGTTCGGGATGATATACTCCTCGCCGTTTGCTTCGACCCGCGTAATAAACACGTCCACCTCCTGAACGATCCCACGACGGTCGTCGATCCGAACCTCGTCGCCGATGGCGTAGGGCTCGGTCAGGAGGAGATACACCCCGGCAGCAGCGGCAGCGAGGAGGTGTCGAAAGGCCAGCCCACCTAAAAAAACCAGCCCGAAGGCAAAGGCGCCGAGCAGGATCAGGAGTGCGTTGGTCGAGACCCCGACCTGTGCGAGCGCGACGAGCGCCGCCACGTAGAAGATACTGTACTTGATAACGTCGCCGAGAAAGGCGACCTCGGGGAGTTTCACCGACCGAAGCCGCTCGCTGACGGCGAGTTCCGCCCGGTAGCCGGCGGTGACCCCGACGATGACCGCCAGCGCGGCGATAAGCAGCCGGGGGAGGTAGCTGGTGACGCGCGTCCAGAAGAGCTGGATGTCGAGCAGTTGTACGATACTGAGCGCGAGGACGATTGCCAGCACGTAGACGAACACGGCCACGAGCGAGGCGACCAGGCCGATAGTCGAGGAGCCGACCGTCCGGACGCTCCGTTCGAACGGGCTCCCCTCGACGGCATCCGCGAAGCTGCTTGCGGTCAACGCCCGTCGGGTCCACCGCCAGGCCAGATATGCGGCGACCAGCCCGATGACGAGGACCGCGACCGAGAAGGCGAAGGCGGCCTCCTCGGAGAAGAGACGGCGAACAAACCGCGGCACGTCGACCTGCATCAGTACTCCTCCGGGTCGAGCTCGATGACCAACTCACCGCCCTGGAACGCCCGGACCATCCCGTCGGACTCGGAGAGGACGATCGCGATAGCGTTGGTGTCGCGGGTGATGGCCCCGGCAGCCATGTGGCGGGCACCGAGTCCCTTCGGGATGTCGACGCCCTCGGCGGAGGGCTCCAGGTAGCGGTAGGCGGAGACGATCTTCCCGGAGTCGGAGATGACGAACGCGCCGTCCAGCCGGGAGAACTCCTTGAGCATCACGTTCACGATCGGGTCGCCGACGTGGACGTGGGACTTCTCGAAGGGGTTGTACGACAGCGGCCGGGACTTGTTCATCACCTTGCCGGCGTCGCCGACGACAAACAGCGCCCCGACCTGTTTTCCCTTCTGGCCTTTCCTGCCGAGTTCGATACAGACCTCGAAGACGTCCCGGACAACGTCGGGTTCGGGCCGGGAGTTGACGAAGAGGTCGTAGACACCTGTCGGGGTGTACTGGTCGGCCCGAACCCGCACGACCGTGTCCATCCCGTCGCCGAACATCGAGGTCGCACACGCGACGGTGTCCTCGTCCTCGACCAACCCGTCCTGGGCGGCCCCTTCTAGACCAAACCGCAGACGCCCGTCCACGTCGGTGAACTCGAGTGGCAGTTCGACGAACGTCTCGGCGTCGATGGCGTTTTCCTGCGCGACGACGACCACCGGCAGGTCAGTGGTATCGTCGGCGAAGTCGTCGTAGGTGCTGGCGCCCGGGGAGAAGAGGAGGACCGCGTCGACGTCGGCCACGACCTCATCGACCAGGTCGTCGATGGCACTCATTATCCTTTCAACTCAGTAGACAGGAAAAAAGGTTGCGGCAGCGCGCGTGGCTGTCACCCTCTGTCAGACACCGAAGTGGCCCGTAGCGCCACCCGTCGCGCTAATTTCACTCGCGTTGATATGTACATGAGCGTATATTTCGGGTGCGCGACCCCCGCGGGAGCCAGTCTGTCGACCCCAGGGCCGGCCGGGGTAGCAGCTACCCGAGCCGAGGGGTATTGACGTGGGACAACACGGTACCGGGTTCGGCGGTGGCAACTGTCGCTGTGCCGGCCACAGCACTCCCTGTCACCCGACATCGTCGCCCGCGTCGACGAGTCGCTCGTAGACCGTGGCGAACGACTCCCGGACCGCTGCCATCGGCACGCCCGCTCGACGGGCAAGCGCGAGTGCGCCGCCCATCCCGACACCCTCCTTCGCCTCACCGGCGGCGAACGGTGCCATCCCGGCGTGGTCTTTCCCGTCGAAGCCGGGGTCGGTGACCGTCACGTCCACCCCGAGTGCGTCGGCTGCCCCTGACAGGTCGGCGGTGTCGTCAGCCGCGACGTAGCTCGTCGTTGCCAGGTCGAGTCTGCGGTCGACCCCGTCGTGGCGGAGCAGGGCGGCGACGGCGAGCATCTGGGTACCGCCGGCGAGTGTGACCGCGGTGTCTGTCTCCAGTGCACCGCGAGCAACGCCCGCCGCGGTCGCAAGCACCGGGTCACCCATCCGCCGGACTGCCCGTTTCGGGCGGTTCGCCGCGCCGCCGGGCTCGAGCCCCGAGGCGTCGAGCCCCTCGGCGACGACTGCCCGTTTCTGCTCGAGGGGGTTTTCGGGGAGCGAGGAGGAGACTGCGGCGGGCTCCCCGAGTGCCCGCAAAACGCCCATCGCGGTGGTCGTCCCGCCGGGGACCGACTCGGCGACGAGAAGTTCGTCCTCGGGGAGCTTCCGACCGAACTGCCGGGCTGCCTCGTACGCGCCCGGCCCCGTCGGGACCGGGTCGTCCTCACGGATATCGTCGCCCGGTCGCGCGCCGACGGTCACCGTCCCGGCGGCGGTTGGCTCGGCGAGCCCACCGTCGACGACCGTGCTGTCGAATCCGAGGGTCTCGCGGACCGCCCGGGTGACGGCCGCGGGGGTCGGGCACCCACTCGGACTGACCGGGACGACCGGCGACCGGACCGGCTGTCCGTAGTCGACAATCTCGGCGTCGGCTGCCGGGGTGTGTCCCCGGAGGTCGGGGTCCGCGCCCGCTGCGCTCAGGCCCGGGACCGCCGCAGTGTCGGTCGAGCCGGCGACCAGGAGAAATCGCATTACACCCTGTTCGGGGTGAGCCTACCTCAATGTCGCGGTCAGCCCCGAGCGCGTGCCCGGACTGCGGACGCCGGCCAGGCCAGCCCGCCGACGAGCGCCGTCGCCGGGGAGACACCGACTACCCCTGGTGTCCCGTCACTGGGCGCTACAGGAGGCCAAGCCCGATGAGCACGGCCAGCCCGGCGACGATTGTCGCGAGGATGCTCTCGGTGTACCAGGCAACGAGCGCCGCGGCCACCCCGGCCACGAGGCGGCGGTTTCCCGCGACAAGGACGGCCCCGTCGGGGGCGAGGACAGCGGGCACCACCAGCGCCGAGAGGACCGCTGCGGGCACCATCCCGAGTGCCGTCTCCACACGGGCCGGGACTGTCCCCAGATACTCGAACAGGAACAGAAACGACGCCCGGAGTAGGTAGGTGCCGACACCGGCGAGGGCGACCGCGGCCCAGACAGTCGCGTCGGCGGCGGTCACTCCGGCACCTCCGCCGGCGTGTCGACGCCGGCCCACACAGCAACGAGGGTGCCAACCGCGACGCCCGCCAGCGCGCCCGCGAGCAGCCCGAGATTGAACGGGAGCGCGACACCGACGGTCGCCACGCCGCCACCGACCGCCGCTGCGGTCGCGGTAGCCCGGTTCCGGGCCGCTGCAGGCACCAGAAGGGCGAGAAAGGTCAGCGGCACGGCAAACCGAAGTGGGAGCCAGGCCGGCACCCGCGCGCCGGCGACCGCGCCGACGACGGTACAGACCTGCCAGACGGCCCACAGCGGTGCCGCCGTCCCCAGGAAGTACCACCGCTTGCGGGTGACCCCGTCCATCCCCTCGGCGTACCGTGTCACCGCCAGCGCAAACGCCTGGTCGGTGAGGATGTAGGCCATCAGCCCACGCCATCGTGAGCCCTCCTCGGTGAAGTGTGGGGCCAGCGATGCCGAGTACATCACGAGCCGGGAGTTGATGACCAGCGCGGTCCCGACGACCACCAGCAACGTCCCATCCGCCCCCAGTAACTCGATCATGGCCAGCTGCGAGGCGCCGGCAAAGACAACGGCAGAGAGCGCGGTGGCCTGCAGGACCGACAGTCCTGCTCCGACGGCCGCGGCCCCGGCCACCAGCGCAAAGGGGACCACGCCGACCATCACGGGCGCTGTCGCGGCCAGTCCGGCACGGAAGTCCTCCCGGCGACTCATCAGGCCGGCTTCGATACCGCGGGTGACACCCTTTGCGGTTCGCGGTCACGACCGTCCGACGGCGACCGGGAGGCGGGTGGGTCAGGACCCCTCCCGCAGGTCCTCCCGCCGAACCTTGCCGGTCGCGGTCTTTGGTAACTCGTCGACAAACTCGACCTCCCGCGGGTACTCGTAGGCCGCGAGCCGGTTGCGGACGTGGGACTGCAGCTCCTCGCGGAGGTCGTCGGCGGGTACACCCTGTGTCACGACAAAGGCCTTTGGCACCTGGCCACGCTCGTCGTCGGGGACACCCACCACACCGGCGTCGGCGACGGCCTCGTGGTCGGCCAGGTGTTCCTCGACCTCCTCGGGCCCGATCCGGTAGCCCGCCGAGATGATGACGTCGTCCTTCCGCGACTTGAACGAGAAGTAATCGTCCTCGTCGACGGTGCCCAGGTCCTCGGTGAGCAGCCAGCCGTTCCGGACCTTTGCGTCGGTCTGTTCGGGCTTGCCGAGATACCGCTTGAAGCAGACCGGGTTGCCCTCGTAGCGGACGGCGAGTTCGCCGACCTCGCCACGGTCGACGGTCGGCTCGGCGGTCTCGGGGTCGACAACCGTCACCTCGTGGCCCGGGCCCGCAAGCCCCATCTTTCCCTCGCGGAACTCCGAGAGGGCGGTACAGTGGCCGACCAGCATGTTCGCCTCCGTCTGGCCGTAGCCCTCGTGGACCGCCGCACCCTCGAAGACGTCGCCGGCCCAGTTGACGATATCGAGGCCGAGCGACTCGCCGCCGCTGGGGACCACCCGCACCGAGGAGACGTCGTGGTCGGGCTGGTCGACCCGTGCCATCATCCGTAGCCCCGTCGGCGGCGCAAAGAAGTTCGTCACCTCGTACGTCTCCAGCAGACGGTAGGCCTCCGCCGGGTCGAACTCCCCGCCGGCGTACGCGAGGACCGACTGACCGTAGTAGAGCCCCGGCATCACCACGTCGAACAGCGAGGCGATCCAGGCCCACTCGGCCGGCGTCCAGTAGACGTCGTCGTCGGTCATCTCGAGGTTACAGAAGGTGGTCAAAAAGAGGGGGAGATGACCCAACAGCACCCGGTGGGCGTGACGGACGCCTTTCGGGTCGCCGGTTGTCCCCGAGGTGTAGATGAGGAGCCCGTCGTCCTCGGCGTCGGTCTCCGCGACTGTCCGGCCGGCGCCAGTGCTCTCGACCGCCGCCCAGAGGTCCGTCTCCTCTGCCCGCGGGTCCGCGACATCGACCGTCAGCACCGTTTCCAGGGCATCCAGGCCTCCCCGGACATCCCGGAGGGTGTCGACATTTGCGGTGTCGACGACACAGACGACAGCGTCGGCGTCGTCGAGTCGGTAGGAGAGCCCGTCGACCCCAAAGAGCGTGCTCAAGGGGATCGAGACCGCCCCCAGCTTCCAGCAGGCGACGTGTGCCAGCACCGTCTCGGGTTTCTGACCGACGTTGACGCCGACACGGTCGCCCCGGCCAACCCCCTGTGCGGCCAGGTAGTTCGCCAGCCGGTCGGTGTACTCGCCGAGGTCGCCGTAGGTCAGTGTCCGCTCGCGGCCACCCGCCGTCTCGGCGTAGAGCGCAACCGCGTCCGGCGTCTCCTCGGCCCACCGCTCACACACGTAGTCGGCCATGTTGAACTGCCCGGGAACCTCCCACTCGAAGGCCGCCCGGAGGTCGTCGTAACTGTCCCACGCCTGCTCGTGGAAGTGGTACGCGTCGAGTCGCTCAACCATGGCGGCTATTCCGACGGGGCAAGCAAAAAGGTGGGCGACGGGTGAGCGGGTACGAAGCGGATAATTACTTGTAGGCCGGGACAGAAACTGTTGTATGAGTGAGCGGAGCGACACGATCCGTGTCCTCCACGTCGACGACGAGCCGGGGCTGAGCGACCTGGCAGCAACCTTTCTCGAGCGCCAGGACCGGCGGATCTCGGTTCGGAGTGCGACGAGCACCGCCGAGGGGCTGGAGATTCTCGAGGGTGACAGTGTCGACTGTGTCGTCTCCGACTACGACATGCCGGGTCGGGACGGAACCGACTTCCTCGAGGCCGTCCGCGAGACGGACCCCGAACTCCCGTTTATCCTCTACACCGGGAAAGGCAGCGAGGCGGTCGCGAGCGAGGCGGTCTCCGCCGGCGTGACCGACTACATGCAGAAGGAGGCCGGAACCGACCAGTACGCCGTCCTGGCAAATAGGGTGACCAACAGCGTCGAGCAGTACCGCGCCGAGGCGGAGGCCGAGCGGACCCGCCGGCGACTCGAGGAACTTGCCGAGGGCACGACCGACTGCCTGTGGATGTTCGACCGGGGCTGGACGGAACTCCTCTTTCTCTCCGGGTACGAGGAGGTGTGGGGCCGGCCGGCGTCGGCGGTCAGGGAGGACCCACGGGAGTTTCTGCAGGGCGTCCACCCCGAGGACCGCGAGTCTGTCAGAGACGCCATGGAGCGACTCTCCGGCGGGGACTCACTCGATATCGAGTTCCAGGTCCTGCGTGGTGACGACGAACAGAGGACCGTCTGGGCGAAGGGTGAGCCGGTCTTCGAGGGTGACGAGGTGGCGCGAGTCGTCGGGTTCACCCGGGATATCACCGACCGGCGGGAGCAGGCCCGGCAGCTCGAGACGCTGACCGACAACCTCCCCGGGGTCGCCTACCGGGCGCGCAACGAACCCGGCCGGCCGATGGAGGTCGTCAGCGGCGACTGCGAGGCGGTCACCGGCTACACCGCGGGCGAACTCGAGCGCGGGACGGTCAGCTGGGGCGGCGACGTGCTCCACCCGGACGACCGCGAGGAACTGCGGGAGGCCGTTCAGGAGGCCGTCGATGCGGGTCGCCCCTTCGAGGTCACCTACCGGGTCCGGACGAAGGGTGGGAGGACAAGGTGGCTGTGGGAGCGAGGGCGGCTGGTCGACCCGGAACAGACGAGCGGGCAGCTGCTCGAGGGGTTTATTACGGATACCACCGAGCGCCGGGAGCGTGACCGGGAACTGCGGCAGTACGAGGCGTACCTCGAGGAGTCGACCGACATCATCACCGTGCTCGACGAGGACGCCGTCATCAAGTACCAGAGCCCCGCCGTGACCCGGCTGCTGGGGTACGAGCAGGGGGAGCTGGTCGGCGAGGGCGGCTTCGACCTCGTCCACCCCGATGACAGGGCAACGGTCTCCGAACACTTCGAGGAGCTGGTGGCGGAGCCGGGCGCAACGACGGCTGTCGAGTGTCGGTTCGAGACTGCCAGCGGCGACTGGGCCTGGCTGGAGGTCCACGGCAAAAACCAACTCGAGAACGACGCGATCGAGGGGGTCGTGACGAACAACCGCGTCATCACGGAGCGAAAGGACCGCGAACAGAAGCTCAGCCGGCAAAACGAGCAACTGGAGGAGTTCGCCAGCGTCGTCAGCCACGACCTCCGGAACCCGCTGAACGTGGCCCAGGCGCGGTTGGGTCTGCTCGCCGAGGAGTGTACCAGCGAGCATATCGACCCGGCCGAGAGCGCCCTCGACCGGATGGGCCGGATCATCGAGGACGTCCTCTGGCTCGCCCGCAGGGGCGAAGATATCGGCGCGACAGACGCTGTCGACCTCCAGCGGGCAGCCAGGTCGGCGTGGGAGATGAGCGGCGCCAACGCCGACGAGGCCGAGCTGGTTGTCGACCTGACAGGCACGGGGGTGGTCGAAGCCGACAGCCACCGGCTGGGACAGCTCCTCGAGAACCTCTTTCGCAACGCCGTGGAACACGGTGGGGCGGGCGTGACCGTCACCCTCGGCGAGTCCGGGGACGGCTTCTACGTCGCGGACGACGGCCCGGGGGTCCCCGCCGAGGAGCGCGGAGCGGTCTTTGACGCCGGCTACACGACGAGCCAGACGGGGACCGGGTTCGGGCTGAGCATCGTCGAGCGGATCGCCGAGGCTCACGGCTGGGCGGTCGCGGTCACCGAGGGGACGGCGGGTGGCGCGCGGTTCGAGGTGACCGGCGTCGACTTTGGCTGAGGGTGAGCCTCGCAGGCTCGCCCCACCGGCTGCCCTGTGTGCCCGCCGGCACACGGGCCGCTACACCCCGGGTGCCGAGGCAAGGTGGTCTTTCTCGGGTCACGAACGGCCGATATGGATTTCCACAGGCCCGAGGGCGAGACGACGGCCGTCCGCGCGGCGGTCAGCCGGCCACGGTTTCTCGACGCGACGACGCTGACGGTCAGCGTCCGGACCGACCCGGACGTGGTGGGGCGCCTGCTCCCGCCGGGGCTCGAACCGGCCGACCAGCCGGTCGCACGGGCCGCGCCAGTCAGCGTAGGTCGGTCGAACTGTGTCGGCCCGTTCGGCGGCGGCGGGCTGTACGTCCGTGCCGGACACGGCGACTGCGAGGGTGCGTACTGTCTCGATGCCGATGTCGACCGACGCGGCCGTGCGCTGGGGCCGGGGGACCCTCGGCGAGCCAAAGAAGCCGGCCGAGGTTGCACTCGGGCGGTCGGACGAGGGCGTTCGCGACACGGTGACCAGCCGCGGCGAGTGGCTGCTCGACATCGACGCCGAGCTACGCGAGACGCGGGACCCCCGGTCCGGCGAGGCGACCGTCTTTCACTACAGGTACCTGCCCGCAGCCAGCGGCGAGGGGTTCGACGCCGACCCCGCGCTGGTGGCCGTGACGCTGAGGGGTGAACAGACCAGCGCCGAACGTGGGAGTGGCGACCTCTCGCTGGGGTCGACACCCCACGACCCGCTCGGGGCGCTCCCCATCGGGTCGGTCCGGGGGGTGACCTACGCCGAGACCGATATCGAACTCTCCGCCGAGAGGGTTGGGACTGTCGACCCCGACGCCTTCGAGCCGTACGCCTTCGGCGTCGGGATGGACGACTGGCTTGCACTCGCGAACGACTGATACCGGTTACCGCGAGTACTCCCGTGACCGGGTCACAAATATCGGTGTGTCACGGTGTGTAGCACGCACTGTACGCTGCCAGAGCGGGAAAGACTCCCA
>CAZQZE010000012.1:0-19626 GCA_964597715.1 uncultured Halobacteriales archaeon | reverse complement strand
CACCCCGTCAATGAGAACACATAACCCAGTCCGGGCGGTCCCTACCGGACATGCACGTGCTCATTCCGGTAGACGATGACCCGGAACACGCAGTCGCGGCCGTGGAAGTCGTCACAACACAGCCGTGTGCGGCCGAGGAGGTCCGTGTCACGGTCCTGAACGTTCACGAGGACATCGAGGTCTCCAGCGTCGACAGTAGGACGGTCAGCTCGAGGGAGTGGTACAACGAGGAGGACTTCCCGGACAGTGTGTCGAAGGCGGTGGAGATGCTGGAGAGGGCGGGGGTCACCGTGGAGAGACACCGCACGGTCGCCGAGCCGGCAACGGGGGTCGTAGAGGTGGCCGACGAGGTCGGTGCCGACCGGATCGTGATGTGTGGGCGAAAACGGAGCCCTGTCGGGAAGGTGCTGCTCGGGAGCACCACGCAGTCGGTGTTGCTCAACGCCAGTGTCCCGGTCACCGTGACCGACGCCGGAACCGGGTGAGCAGTCGGGCCGGTCCAGCCCCGGCGGCTGCGACGCGGTAGTGTCTGCCCGCCTGCCGTCGCGGCTTTCGGCGGCCGAGCGCTCTCGGCGGGCGTGCCACGCACAGGACAGACGCCCGCCGCAGGCTGCCCCCGCACCCGAGTTCGGCGTCTGTGACCGTGACAGTGTGGGCGCCGGGGCAGGCGACTCCGCTACCCGGTGTTCGTCAGCCCGCCGTCTACCACGAGTGACTCACCGTTCACGTACGAACTCAGGTCGCTGGCGAGGAACAGGGCGGCGTCCGCGACGTCCTCCGGCTCCCCGAACCGGCGGCTCGGGATCGTCTCCAGGTAGGCCTCGCCCCCCTCGGTGCCGACGATGGGCACGTCCTCGGTTGTCATCGCCGTCTCGATAACGCCGGGGTGGATCGCGTTGACACGGATACCCTCCGGCCCGAGCGCGTCGGCCGTCGAGTAGGTCAACAGCCGGACCGCGCCCTTCGACGTGCAGTAGCTGACGTATCCGCCTGTACCCGTGAGTCCGGCCACACTGGAGAGGTTGATGACCGACCCCCCACCGTTCTCCCGCATTCGCTTGGCGGCTACCTGCGTCCCGAAGAACACGCCTTTGACGTTGATGTCGACCAACCGGTCGAACTCCGCCTCCGACACCGAGAGAAACTCCTCGTCCCGAAAGACCCCCGCATTGTTCACCATCACGTCCACGCCGCCAAACGTCTCGGCCGCATCCATCGCCGCCACCAGGTCGTCTCTGCTCGTCACATCACACTCGACGTACGTCGCTCGCGCGTCCGTCTCCTCCTCGACCAGCCTGTGGGTCGGAACTGTCGCCTCCCGGGGCTCCTCACGGATGTCCGCGACGACCACGTCCGCCCCGTGGTCCGCGAAACGCCTGGCGGTCGCACGCCCGTTCCCGCTCATTGCACCGGTGATCACGGCTGTCTTGCTCGATAGTAACTCACTCACTGTGAACCACCACCCGGTAGTCTCACGGCTCCGGTATTATTCCACCGCCTGTCCGTGGCGGACCGGCACAGGCAAACAGAGGGGGTACTGCCGCCGCGCCACCGTCTAGTGGTCTCCAACCGCAGGTGGGCGTGCTGCCGTGGGTTTGTGTTTTCCTGCGCAGTGTCTCCCCAGCCGGTAGTGTTTCACGGCGCGCACTGCCACGAAACAGTTCGGCGAGTGACAGACGATACTGGCCGCTGTGATACCGACACCGGCCACCTGTCCGGATGGCCCGCTCTGATCTGGAGTCTCGGCCTGAAGCCGTTTGCAGGAGCGTGGGGCTGCTCCGCGGTCGGCCAGATGTCGGCGGCGACGTCCGCGAGGGGTTCACGCGAGCGACTCAGGGCAGGTGGTCGAGCCACGCCCGGCTACGCCATCTCCATCAGGTCGGCGAGGTCCATGTCGGGGTCGGCGTGGAGCAGTTCCATCGCCTCGAAGATGCCGAGTTGGGGGCTCTCCCCACGCTGGCCGAGTTCGTCGACCGAGTCCGCGAGGGTATACCCCTCGTACCCCTTTTCTCTCACCTCGCGGATCGTGTCCTGGTAGACGTCGACCCCGCCGGGGTAGGGCACGAACACCGTCGGTTTGCCGGGGATATTCTCGTTCATATACCAGGAGTCGACGGTTGTGTACAGCGTCTCCTGTGCGAGGTCCATGTTGTGTTCCGTCCAGTCCTCCTCGGCGGTCCGGGTCGGCTCGATGTACGGTGTCCCCTCCCCGACCAGGTCGCCGATTGTCTCGGAGATCCACTCGACGTGGTTCTCGATGGGGACCGGCATGTTGCTGAGCACCGACGGGCTCTGTGGGCCGGTAATCGTGAACATGTTCGGGAAGCCGTGGGCGCCCAACCCGAGGTAGGTCTGTGGCCCGTCGGCCCACTTCTCCTCGAGGGTCAGACCGTCACGCCCCTCGATGTCCATCCGCAGCAGGGTGCCGGTCATCGCGTCGAACCCGGTCGCAAAGACGACCATGTCGAACTCGTGTTCCTCGCCGTCTCCGGTCCGGATCCCGTCCGGCGTGAACCGGTCGACCGGGTTCTCGGTGACGTCGACCAGACTCACGTTGTCCCTGTTGAACGTGTCGTAGTAGTTGGTGTGTAGCGGGGGGCGCTTGGTCGCGTAGTAGTGGTCGGTCGGGACGAGTTTCTCGGCCGTCTCGGGGTCGTCGACGGCCCCTCGGATCTTCTCGCGGAGATACTGCGACACCTTCTCGTTCGTCTCGGGGCTGATGAGCAGGTCCTCGAAGGCAACCAGAAACCGCCAGCCACCCTCCTCCCACCGCGGCTCGAGGACCTCCTCGATATCCGCCATGGTGAGGTCCGCCGCCGTCTCCCGGGCCGTGTCGAACGGCAGCCCCGACCTGTCGCTGTGGGCCTCTGCCATGATCTCCTCGTAGTTTCGCTGGATCTCCTGCCAGTCCTCGTCGTCCAGCGACCGGTTCCGGGCCGGAACAGCGTAGTTCGGCGTGCGCTGGAACACAGTCAGGTGCTCGATATCCTCCGCGCCGATCTCCGGAATCGCCTGGATACCGCTGGCACCCGTGCCGATGACCGCGACCCGTTTGCCGTCGAAGTCGACGGGGTCGTGGGGCCACCTCCCGGTGTGGTAGGTCTCCCCCTCGTAGGCGTCGCGGCCCTCGAAGTCCGGGACGTACGGCGTCGAGAGACAGCCGACAGCCGTGACGAAAAACTGTGACTGGATGGTCTCGCCGTCGTCGGTCTCGACCTGCCAGGTCCCTGTCCCCTCCTCGAAGGTGGCGGACGTGACCTCGGTCCCGAACTCGATGTCCGACCGGAGGTCGAGGTGGTCGGCGACGAACCTGAGATACTCCAGCACCTCCGGCTGTCTGGGGTAGCGCTCGGACCACTGCCACTCCTCCATGATCTCCTCGTTGAACGAGTAACAGTAGATGTGGCTCTCGCTGTCACAGCGCGCGCCGGGGTACCGGTTCCAGTACCACGTCCCGCCGACGTCGTCGGCCTTCTCGACCACCTTCACCGACAGCCCCAGTTCGTCTCGCAGCCGGTGGAGTTGGTACAGCCCCGAGAACCCTGCTCCAACGACAACAGCGTCGTAGTCCGCGTCGGTCGCGGTATGCGAGCCATTCTCTCTCATTGTATCACGTTACCGTGTCACAACCGAGTAACTAAAAACCTGCGCCGACGGCGGTCAGCCGCGACACCGCTGACAGTGGTCGGTCTCCCGGGCAACGCCGATCGACTTGCAGTCCCGGCACGTCGGACTCCCACAGTCAGCACACTCGAACCCCTCGACCGCGTCGCCGGTTGGGGCGCTGTTCGTGACGACCGTGCTACCGCATATATGACACTTCTGCGCCACGCAACCGATTCGACGCAACGACGTATAAACGCTTGGCCGGGCCATCCCGTCGCGTTTCGCCAGCGGCTGTGGGGATGACAGAACAGGCTGTGCCCTGTTGTCGTCGGCCGGAGGTGACCGTTCCTGTTCCGAGCGCGGCCGGGCGTTCCCGGGCCGACCATCACGGTCGAGTCAACCCTCACACACCGGTGGCCGCCGGACGAACCGGCAGCCGGGCTAGTCGCTACCCTCGAAGGCAGCAATAACGTCGTCGAGAACGATCCGGCCGGTCGCCCGGTCCAGCGGGTCGTTCTGATTCCCACAGTCCTCCGACATCACACACAGCGGACAGCCTCGGCGCTGCCCACAGTCACACTCGGCGATGTGCTCGCGTGTCCGCTTCACGATGGTCTCGAAGTGCTCGTAGATGGACTGGGTGAACCCGATACCGCCGTCGATCCCGTCGTGCACGAACCAGACCGGGCCCGGAATGCGCTCGTCGTGGTGTTCCGGCATCGACAACCCGCCGATGTCGTTGTTGTCGATGAGGAGTTCAAGCGGCGCTAGCTGGATCACACCGTGTTCGGCGGCGTGGATACCACCCCCGTACGTGTACCGTTTCTCGCCCTCCGGCACGAGCGGGTCCCGGCCCGCCCGGTCTGTGGGTTCGAGCAACGGCTCGTCCAGCCGGTCGACGGTCGTCTCGATGTGGTCCGGCGGCAACGACACCCACAGCAGGTCGGTGTGCAGTGTCATCGGCGGCGACCCTGTGGGGAGCGGCCCCTCGACCAACTCGCCCGTGTTGATATCCCGGACGATATACTCGTTGTACGTGACGTTCACGGTGCCCTGCCCGAAGTACAGGTCGACCCCACCGTCGAGTGACTGGTGCTCCTGGGGCTGCAGGTTGCCGATCGACTTCTGTGAGAGGGTCTGTGTGTACAGCCCGGTGCTCGTCTCCTCGACGTGGACCCGGGGGACAGTGCCGTCCCGCACCACATCCACGACCTCGTACTGCTGGCCGGCGTGCAAAAACAGCGCGCCCTCGTGGTAGTCCCGGTGTGCCCGCTCCGGTGCGACCGGGTCGTGGTCGATCTCGCCGTGCTCGCACACGACGACGTACTCGGTGTCACCGGTTCCGTACATCGAAATCCGGGACTGTGGGCGCGGGTCGCCCGTGTACACGACACCGCCAAGAGAGTCCAGTTGGCTGGCCGGTTCGAGCGCCCCGGCGTCCTGCCACATCCCGACAGTGCCCGCGAGTCGGTCGTGCCCGCCGAGGAACTCGGCGTCGTCGTCGGTGAGCGGGAAGTCCGCAGCCGCCGCGAGCACGTGGTCGGCGTACACGCTGGCGTTGTCCACGGAGACAACCGCGTCCTCGACGGACCCCGAAAAGAGATACTCCGGGTTGTCCAGGATGTACGCGTCCATGGCGTCGGTGCTGCCGACCATCACCGACAGCGCGTCGGACTCACCGCGACCCGCCCGCCCGACCTGCTGCCAGAAGCTCTGTTTGGTCCCCGGGTAGCCGCTGGTGACCGTCGCGTCGACGCTGCCGATGTCGATCCCGAGTTCCAGCGCGTTCGTCGAGGCGACGGCGTCCACCTGCCCGGCTTTCAGCATATTCTCGACCCCACGGCGTGTGCGCTTGCCCAGCCCGGCGTGGTAGGCCTTTGCGTCCACGTCGCCCGACAGGCTGTGTGAGTCGGCTGCGGTTGCGACCTGTTTGGCGGCAATCTCCGTGCCCTGTCGCGCCGAGCAGAACTGCAGGGTCTGGATGTCGTTCACCCCGAGATGGGCAGTCACCTTCGCGGCCTCCGACCCCGTCGAGCGCCGGGCGTCCTCGAAGTCTGACAGCTGGTCACGGTCCGTGTCGGGGGCGTCCTCGTCGGCCTGGGGCTGGTGTCCGGAGACCTGGTCCCAGTCGACCGGCGGCTCCCACAGGACGACATCGCGCTGGCCACGCGGGCTGCCGTCCTCGTCGACCACGCTGAACTCCAGCCCGGTGAGCCGGCGGGCGTGCGCCGCCGGGTTCCCGATAGTGGCGGTGGTCATCGAGAACTGCGGGTGTGAGTCGTAGTGGTCGGCGACACGGCGGAGCCGACGGAGGATCCACGCGACGTGTGTCCCCGTCACCCCGGCGTACTCGTGGGCCTCGTCGACGACCACCAACTCCAGGTGCTTGTAGAAACGCACCCACCCCGAATCGCGGGCGTGTCGCGGGAGATACTCGTTCAGCCCTGCGGGGTTGGTGATGACCAGGTTACACTCCTCGCGGATGCGGCGCTTCCGGTCGGAGGGGGTGTCCCCGTCGTACACCCCAACGGAGATGTCGAGCCCCCAGTCCTCGCGGAGCTTCGTGTTCAGCTCCTGTTCCTGGTCGCGGCTGAGCGCCTTCATCGGGTACAGACAGAGCGCGGTTGCCCGGTCGTCGTCGATGTGGTTGCGGGCGGCCTGTAGCGCGTAGACCCAGGTCTTTCCACTGGAGGTGGAGGTCGTGGTGACGACGTTGTCACCGCCCTCAAGCCTGCGGAGGGCATCGGCCTGGTGGGTGAACAGGTCGTATCCGAGCTCGTCGGCAAGAGGGGACCGGAGCACGTCGGCCGCCGGGACCGTCTCGGCCGGCTCAGGCGGGAGCCGCCGGCTCTCGACAATCTGGTCCTGGTAGTCCGGGAAGGACGCCTCGAGGGCCTCGTCGGAGAGGACAGTCTGCCGGGCGCCGGCGGCGACGGTTGCCGCGTCACCGCCACCGTCGGTGGCAGGGTCGGCGGCTGTGCCCTCGGGCGACCCGGACCGGTCGTCGTCGTTGTCGGGGGGTGTGGGGTCAGACATGGCTAGCTGAAATCGGAGAGTGAACCCTGTCGGCCGCCGGCTGCGCCGGACCTGCCGACCTCGGACTGAACCGGAGCGTCGTCGATAGCCTCGTACACCGCGGCGAGCGCGCGCACGTCGTCCTCGCAGTACGCCTCCAGGCGGTCCCAGTCGGGCTCCCAGCTCTCCTCACCGGGGGCCACGCCGGTCGCGGCCTCCCGCCAGCGGGTGTACGCCCGTGCGGCAGTCGCCCCGTCGACGCCGTCGGTACGCGACTCCCACCCGAGGGCCTGCGCGACGGCCTCGAGCCTGTTCGAGCGCCCGGGTAACACGGCGTTGTTCGTGTTGCGCGCCCAGTACAGCAGGTCGAACGTCCGGCGTGACTCCCACTCCTCGAGCCGGTCGGGGCAGTGTTCGCGGAACTGCTCGGTGAGGATGTCGAAGTCGAAGCTGTAGCCGTTCCACGCGACGAGCGGGCGTGACCGCGGAATACCCTGTAACCACGTGGCGAACGCGTCGAGGTGTGCGGCGGGCTCGGCCAGGGTCTGCTGGCGGAACGGGTAGTACGAGCCGCTGTCGGCGTCGCCGTTGAGGACGCCTACCAGCCACGCGACGGAGGCTCCCAGCCCGTCGGTTTCGATGTCGATGAACACGGGGTCCTCCGGGAGTGAGGCGGCCGAGGTGCGGACGACGCTGCCGGTTTCGAGTGCGTCGGCGGACGTGGCGATCGTCCGAGCGGTCGCCTGGCCCGTACCCAGCGTGGCCGCGAGCGCGTCCACGCTCATCTCCCGCAACTGTGTGATATCGGTCACCCCGTTCGAGCGGAGCGAACCCGCGCGAGCCTGCCCGACCTGTTCGACGGCGCGCAACCCAAAGTCCTCGGGGTCGAGCGCGGTGGCCGTGGCGTGCCCGGTCGGGTAGAGGGTGGCGTGGACGAGCCGGCTGGTGCTGTTGTCGGCGGCAGCACCCATCCCGGAGGTGGTGCCCAGCCCGAGCACGTCCACCCCGGCCGCGGGGTTGCCGCCGGTGTCCCGCTCGGCGGACACCCGACCGGCTCCGCCGTTACTGTCGGACGGGTGATACGTGCTCGTGTACCCGGCCTGGACGCTCGTCGAGGCGTGGGTTATCCGCGGAGCGAGCGGGTCACCCGTGGCGCCCGGGTGCCAGGCGTCGGGGAGGCTGTCGAGGTAGTCGTCGACCCCATCGAGCACAGTCTCCTGCCGGCGGGGCACCACCTGCAACTCGAACTCGCCGGTCACGACAACCACCCGGTCCGGTGCGGTGTCCTCGACGGTCCCTGCCTCGGCCGGGGTATCGGGCAGGGTGTCAGGTGACGGCGCGGCAGCGACGACGAGTTCGCCGTCGGCCGTTGCGGTCGTGCGAGCCCGCATCCCGCGGTCCGCGCGAAGCACGGGCCGGTCGACGGCGTGGAGAAGTCGCTGGGCGGCAAGATTCGCGTGTGGCGGCGCCGGGAGGACGGCGTCGGCGCCGGTGGCTCTGACAGCGTCAGTGACCGTCGGGTCGGCGTCGTACCGGCGGACGACCGCCCCGGGGACGACGAGCACCTCGACCGTGGCTGAGTTGTGCGGCGGGAGAGGGTCGGCTGACATGTTCGGTGAGAGCTGTTGCAGCGGTTCGATCCGGGGCTGCTGTACCAACTATAGACGGCCAGGGCATGAAAACACTTCGAGAGTACGGTCCGCCTCTCCGGCGTAGAGTGACTACAGCCGGGTCGCAGGAGAGGGCACAGACACGGACGGTACGGCATCCCGACCCCGGTCACGCCGTCTGTCTCCCACGATTCAGCGAAACGTGACACCGGCGGGAGTATTGACCGCAGCTGCGGCCCAGGGTGTGTGGGCAACTGTCGACCGGTGGGAGCGCCCACGACGACCCCCGGAACCGGGTTCGCAGGTGCGGGTGACGGGGGGTCGCGGTTGTACCGGCCGTGCCGCGCTGAGGGGCGCTTTTGTGCGCCGGACCCGTACGCCGAGCTATGACGCGTACAGCCGTCATCGCCGGCGTTGGCCCCGGGCTCGGAGCATCACTCGCACGACGATTCGCCACGGAAGGCTGTCAGGTCGGTCTATTCGCCCGGTCGGCGGAGTATCTCACCGGTCTCGTCGACGACCTCCCGGCCTCGGGTGACGGGCTCGCGGTCCCGACGGACCTTACCGACGTCGAACAGGTCCGGGCGGGCTTTGAAACCGTCCGTGAGGCGTACGGCCCGGTCGACGTGCTCGTCAATCACGCCAGTGCACCCGCCTGGAAGGGGCTCATGGACACGAGTGTCGAGGAGTTCGAGCGGGCGTGGGCTGTCGACGCCCGTGGCGCCTTTGTCTGCTCGCAGGAGGCCGTCGACGACATGCTCGAAACGGACGGCGGGACAGTTATCTTCACCGGCGCAACCTCGGCGGTCCGGAGTCTCGGCGGGACCATCGGCTTCACCGCCGCGAAGTTCGCCGCCCGTGGGATGGCGATGGACATCGCCCAGGAGTTCGGGCCCGAGGGGGTCAACGTCGCCCACGTCGTGCTCGACGGACAGATCGACGGGCCGGACGCACGCCAGATGTCCCCCGACGACCCCGACGAGGCGTTCCTAGACCCCGACGAGATGGCCGCGACGTACTGGCACCTCGTCGAACAGGACGACATCAGCACGCAACCGTTCGAGGTTCACATCACGAACGGGCCCCAGAACACCGAGTTTATCTGAGCGCGGCCGGGCCCGGACACCGGTCGAGTGGACCCCACAGCCGTCTCCTCAGAGTAGCACGGCCTCTATTGTCTCTGGGGTGCCTGGTCCGGACCCGTCCGGATACGGCGCTCTGAGCAGGGGGCAAACGGTCTGTATGCCGTGAGATGGCCGGACCGGTAGCCGGGAACTACCCGGCCCATCCCGTGCGAGTTCGGCCCGACGGACCCCCCCGCCGACCGCACACGGCGCGGTCATAAGTGCGGTGAGACCGTATGTGACGTAGAGGTCAACTGTACCCGATGTCTCTATTCGACGACGGACCCGAGCGACTCCTGGTCTTCAAGACGGGCAGTGAGTACCTCTTCTCGCAGTATCTCGGGCAGACAGGGCTCTTCGAGGACCTCAGCGAGTACTACAGTGAGACGGAGTATCGGTTTGCGGTGCCGGAGGCGGAGTTCGATGCCGTCTGCCAGCGACTCGAGGACGCGCACTACGAGCCCGTGGTCGTGACCGACCTCGAACCGTACTGTGTGGTCATCGACAGGTACGACGAACACGCCGAGGTCCTCAAGCGGTCGGTCGCGACGTGGGAACGGCGGGGGAAGCGATTCTTCCTGATGGAGGGGGTTCCCGCGGTGAAAGAGGCGGTCAAGCGGGGTGCGGAGCGTATCAGTGACACCGACTTTGTCGTTGGGCTGTAGCTACGGCCGTCGTCGAACCGTCGGTCATCTCACCGGTCGCCTCCGGCCACAGTGAGTGTGCGGCGGACTGTCCCTACTCGGGCGGCGGTGAACACTGCCGACTGGACGCCCCCACTCAGTACGGGTAAGCCTCCGTATCAGACGCATCGAGGGGGTACCGCGACTGAATCTCGCTGTAGCTGTAGACGGCGGTGAAGCCCAGGGCGTACCCGAGCAGGTGAACGTAGAGATTCGCCGTCCCCCCGAGAAACCCCGGCTCCGCCGGGAAGGCAACAAACGGGAGCGTGGCCACCAGAACCAACCCGACAAGCGCGAGGTCACAGTACCCCCCGAGGCCGAGCGCACGAGAGAGACGGTGCCGGGACACTGCGCCCTCCTCGTACGCGGCGGTCGCGAACAACAGCGTCGAGAGCAGAGTGACTACCACCAGTCCCCCCGCCCAGGCCAGGACCGTTGTGTTGTGTGGGATAACCGGGCGCAGACTCAGGACGCAAACGAGCCCGAGTGTGGGAAAGAACAGGACCGGCGCGAGCGATGGCCCGGAACCGATATCCAGTCGTGTCTCGGCGAACGCGGCCAACGCGAACGGGAGATACCCGGCGAATGCCATCACCACGCCCGAGAAGCCGTACCCGACTGCCGGACGGGGGGCTGCCAGGTTCGAGTAGGACAGTACCAGGGGAAACAGTGTCACGAACACCAGAAACGTCCGGTAGAATCGGGCGCGATTCCCGCCCAGGAGTTCGAGAGCGAACACGACCGGGACCACGAGCCCGTAGGTCACGACGTTGACGAGGAGGTGTGTTCCATCCAGATGCACCAGCGCCGAGATGAACGCCGCCGGGAGGGCAGGGTCGGTGTACTCGAACAGGAAGCGCTGGCGCAGCGCCGTCGGGGTTAGAAACACGCCACCCAGGATTATCGGGACAACTGCCAACACCAGGAGGTCCACAGTCCGGGCTCGTTGCCGGAGCTCTGAGACCAATTGACTCGAACCGGTGGGGTCGACGGGCATTGTGTCGGTAGTCGTCCGAGTTCGGAAGTTGATACTCTACGCTGCGATTCTCCCGCTTCTGGGCTGAGAGAGGTGCCGACGGGTGAAAGTAGTCCCGGTCACATTCTTAGAGATGATAAGGTGCCCGACGCGGGTTACTCACTCCGGCGGAGCACACCCGGCCCAGCGGCCACTGTGCGCTCACACCAGTTCCATCCGGCACGGCCACCCGCTCTGACCGGCACACCGGCGAGGCCGGGCCCGGGCTCCGCGATACCGGGTGTCTCGCCACCGAGTTACCAGAACAGCAGGAGGCTGACGGCGAGGACCGTCGCGGGCGAAAGCAGGAGCATCACCGTTGCTGTCTGTGGCGACGCCGGTGCGAGGAACTCGCCGGTTTCGCGCACCCGCTCCGGGGATGCTGCCACCGCGAGGTCACCCTGTGACAGTACCGCCCAAAACGAGAGTGCCGCCAGCACGGGAAACCCGACCAGGGAGTTTGGAGGCACAACCACCCCGGCCCCCGCGGCAACGCCGAGATACAGTGGCAGCGGGGCAAGGGCTATCAGGCGGATCAGCCACAGCGGCGTCCCCGACTCCAGCGGTGCGTTGAACCGCGCCAGCGGCGTCCCGTCGCCGTCCCACGCCGGCAACACCGTCACCTCGATGTCGAGGCCCGCGAGCCACGCCGGCAGTGCGTGCCCCAACTCGTGTGGAATGACACACACGCCGACGACCAGCCGGACCAGTGGCCTGTCTGCGTCAGCCATCGTCGACTGTAGGGGCCGCTGGTATATCGGTCGTTCGCCGGTCACGAGGGCCGGGGTTGACCTACAGAGTCCTCACCGTCTCTCGGAGCATCTCGGGAGGGGCGCTCTGTGCCGGGAGGTAGGCCACCGGCGAGTCGGCGCCGGCGGCCTCGTAGCGTTCGAAACTCGCTGCTACCTGTGCGGGGGTACCCGCGGCACAGAATTCGTCGACCATCTCGTCGGTGACGGCGGCGGCAGCGCCGGCGGGTCCGTCGTCACTCCAACCTGCCTGGATGGCATCGGCCTCCTCGCCGAACCCGAAGCTGGTGACGGCGTTCGCGTAGTACTCACCCATCGCGCCGACGTAGAACCCGACGACAGAGCGGGCGTGTTGGCGGGCGGCCTCGGGGTCGCGCTCGGAGACACAGGTCGGAACCCACGGCGCCACGTCGACCGACTCGGGGTCCCGGTCGCCGCGGGACGCACCCCGGTGGACGGCCTCGAGTGCGTCGTCGAGGCCCGACGACGGGAGGATAAACGGCATCCAGCCGTCGGCGAACTCCCCGGACAGCTGTCGGTTCGTCTCGCCCATCGCGGCAACGTAAACCGGGCACTCGTGGTAGGTGTCCATGTCGAGTTGGAACCCCGAGAGGTCGAAGAACTCACCCTCGTACTCGACACGGTCCCCTCGGAGATACCCCCGGATGGTCTCGATATACTCCCGCGTCCGCCGGAGCGGGCGCTCGAACTCGGCGCCGTGGAAGTTCTCGATCACCGCCGGACCGCTCGCGCCGATGCCGACGCGAAAGCGCCCGTCACCGATATCCGCGAGCGTGTTCGCCGTCATGGCGATGAGACCCGGGGTCCGGCTGTAGATGTTGAAGATGCCCGAGCAGACGTCGATCCTGTCGGTCCGCTCGAGTAACTGTGTCATCGCGGGCACCGAGGCCGGTCCCCACGACTCGCCGACCCAGACCGAGTCGACCCCTTCGGACTCGGCCAGGGTTGCGTACTCGAACAGGTCCTCGCGGTCGCCGCCGCCGACGGTGATACCAGTCGCTGCCATACCTGCCTCTCTCGCGATGTCGGATTGAAACTTTCCCCGGGTGACGATACCTGAGGGTGTGGGTCACGGTTCGACGAGAACCTTTACCTCCTCCCGGTCGGGGTCGAGGAGCGCCTCGAAGCCGTCCTCGACGACGTCACCGAGAGGGATACGGGTAGTAATAAGCGGGTCCGGGTCGAGCGCGCCGGACTCGAACATGTCGACGACGGGGCCGAACGCCTCGTCCGACCGCGGGCCGCCCTCGTAGGCGAGGGTCCCGCCGAGCGAGCGTTCCCCGGCGACGAGGAGATTCGGGTCGAGTTCGACGGTGGCCTCGAACTGGCTGATAACAGTCGTGTGACCACCGGCGGCGGTCGCCGCCACCGCGTCCGTGAGGCTCTGTTGGACACCGGCGGCCTCGAAGGAGACGTCGACACCGCCCCCGGTCCGCCCGTGGATATGTCCGACCGTCTCCGTCTCGGTGGGGTCCAGGGTCTCGTCTGCCCCGACCTCGGCGGCGAGAGCACGGCGGGTGTCCTGTGGCTCGATTGCGTAGACCCTGTGGGCACCGGCGACGCGGGCGGCCTGAACGGTAGCTAGCCCGACCGGACCGGTGCCGTAGACGGCAACCGAGTCGCCGGGCGAGAGCGGACTCCTGCGAACGGCGTGGAGCCCGACACTGAACGGCTCGGCGAGTGCGCCGTACTCGACCGGGAGGTCAGCGGGTAGCCTGATGGCGCTCTCACGCGGAACGACCACCTCCTCGGCCAATCCACCGCCGCCGCCCGAGAGGCCGATGAAGCCACCGGACTCACACCGGTTGTGGGTGCCCGCAGCACAGTGCCGGCACTCGCCACAGTAGAGTATAGGGTTGACCGTCACGGGGTCGCCGGCGGCGATGTCCGACACGCCGGCGCCGACCTCGGTGACGTTCCCGGCGAACTCGTGTCCCAGCGGCACCGGAAGCGTCTCGCCGGTGACCGGGTGTGGGTCCTCCGCAGGAACCGCAACCGGGCCGGCAGTGTACTCGTGTAGGTCGGACCCACAGACCCCGCAGGCGGTCACCGAGACCCGAAGCTCGTCGGCCCCGGGGCCAGTGGGGGCGTCGGTCTCCTCGACGCGGACATCACGCCGTCCGTGGTAGAGTGCTGCTCTCATTGGAGCCGAGTCTTCAGCCCACCAGCATGTAAGTATGCAGGGCAGGTGACCCGTAGCTCCCGCACCCGTCGCGGACGGGGACCGGACTGTGTCGGCCCGGGCGCCCTCACACATAGATTTATGCGTTGCACGGAGACACGGTGAAGTGAGTATGTGTAACACAGCCACGACAGCGTGTGTCACGAACAGCGGCGAGACAGCCTGTGTTTGGGGGTGCTCTGTGTGCTAGACCTCGAGGAGACCTTCGTCTACGACTCGATCACACACGCCTACAACATGGCGCCATCGAACTACCGGAACGAGCGCCACGCCGAGGGGATCGTCGGGATGCTTGCGGGCAACACCGACATCGGGCCGGCGGAGTACCACCTCTCACAGGAGGGGTTCATCCGGGACTGGGGGGTCGAGGAGACGGCGAACATGCTCTTTCGGGAGAGTCGGACGGATATGGCGACGTTTCAGCCCGTCCCGATGTACGCATTCCACGACGGACTCGTCGCGAACGAGAAGGCGGCCGAGGCGGTGGACCGATGGCCCGACCGGTTTCGCTCGTACGCGGCTGTCGACCCGCTCCGTGCGGGGTGGGAGGAGCGACTCGAGGACCAGGCCGAGCAGTTCGACCCACTCGGCGTGAAACTGTACCCGTCACACTGGGGCGAGGACCGCTACGAGGGGTGGAGTATGGGCGACCCGGAGGCGGCGTTCCCGGTGTTCGAGCGGGCGGTGGACCTGGGTATCAACCGCATCGACATCCACAAGGCCATCCCCTTCGGCCCCGTCCCGCGCTCGGACTACCATCCCGGTGACGTGGACGTGGCGGCCGAGAGTTTCCCGGATATCGACTTCAGTATCGTCCACGCCGGGGTCGCGTTCGCCGAGGAGACCGCCTGGCAACTGGCCAGGTTCCCGAACGTGTACGGCAATCTCGAGGGGCTCTTTCCACTCTTGGTCGCCAACGAGCGCCGGTTCGCGGAGGTCTTTGCGGAGTTGCTCAGCGTAACCGGCGAACTCGGGGTCGAGAAACTGTTCTACAGCTCCGGGGCGATGTCGATCCACCCCCGTCCACAGCTCGAGGCGTTCGCCGAGTTCCAGTTTCCCGATGAGGTGCGCAGGCGTATGGGCGGAACGAGCGAGATTCCGCGGCTGACCGACGAGCACAAGCGGAAGGTCCTCGGGGGGAACTACGCCGAGTTCATCGGGCTGGATACCGACGAGGCCAGGTCCCGCATCGAGACCGACGAATTTGGCCGGGCGGACAGCCTGGCGGCCCCGTATTCGACGACGGCGGCCGCCGACGAGGTGGTCGGATGACCGTGGCGCGGGGCCGCGTCGAAGAACAACTCGACGAGGTCATCGACCCGTGCAGTGCCGCCAACGGGACCGACCTCAGTATCCTCGAGATGGGCCTCGTGGACGACGTCGAGGTCGACGGCTCGGCGGTGACGGTTTCCCTGCGCCTCACCTCGCCGTTCTGCATGCAGATCCCGTACTTCACCGAGGAGGTCGAGGAGACGGTCGGCACACTCGAGGGTGTGTCGTCGGTCAGTCTCGAGACAGACCAGGGGACGGAGTGGCACCGGGGCATGATGACCGAGTCGGCCCGGGTGCGACGGGAGGAACGGAAAGCCGCCCGCGCGGCGGAACTCGAGGGCGACGCACACGGGACCGCACAGGTCGACAAGTAGTCTCGAGACGGCGTCAGCGGTCCGACCGGGCCCGCCGGCTCAGCGGTTCGGGAGCTGCCAGTCGACCGCCTCCGCGCGGCCCCGGAAGGCCGGCTTTCCAACGACCTCGAACGTCCGGTCCGTCGCCTCGGGGGTGACCGGCGCGGCCAGCATCAGTCGGGCGACGTCGGCTCGGGGGACTGTGCCCCAGAGCTTCGCACCCGGGTCGGCGACGGTGACGGTGTCCGTCCGGGGGCCGTCGGTCAGAATCCCCGGGCGAAAGACCGTGTGCTCGATACCGCCGGCCCGGAGTGCCGTCTCGGTCTCCGCTTTTGCCTGCTGGACCGGGCCGATCACGGTATTGAACAGGCTGGCAAGCGGGCTGGCGGGGTCCTCACCGACGCCGATGGCCGACTCCATCACGAAGGCGTGGGCCCCGGCGTCGACCGCCGCGTCGAGCAGCGCCTGCGCACCCTGGCCGTCGACAAACGGACCGGCGGAACGGATATCGGCGAGCCCGGAGCCAACGGCGCTGAGCACCGCGTCCACGCCCTCCAGCGCGTCCGCCAGCCCGCGTGGGTCCAGCAGGTCGTCGACGACAACCTCGTCGGCCCCGGCCCTGAGCAGGGGCTGACGCTTCCGGTCGTCGCGGCTGAGCGCACGGACAGTCGGGACGCGCGAGTCGGCGAGCCGGAGGATCTCCCGGCCAGTTCCGCCGCTTGCGCCGGCGACCAGGACGGTATCGAGGTCAGTCGGGTCCATGTGACGACAGTATGTGCCCCAGCCACCCGAATGACACGACTCGGCCCAGCGGGACGCCTCTCCGGTCTGACCGGTCGCTCACCGTGCCGGGTCACCGGGGAACCGGGGGCCAGACGAGCCGCCGGCCTGAGGGCGGCCCGCCCCAGTGTTTCCGGCGAGGGCGCCGACAGGTAACCCGACCGCCGGCGGCAAGCCCGTCACGCTCGGTCTGTGGCCCGGTCGTTACCGGCGACGAGCGCCCGCCAGACGAGCGCGGCAGAGCCGGCCCAGACCACCACCTCGAGGAAAAACGACGGGGAGCCGATGTAGAACGCGAAGAACTCGAGTGGCCCAAGCCCGACAGCCGGGTAGTGGATGACGGCGGGCCACAGCAGGAAGGCGGTGTCCGCCGGGCGACCGTTGACGAGCATATGGGTCGCGTCCAACGCGAGATGAGCGGCCCAGCCCACACAGATGGCAGTCCAGGCCCGCCCCAGCGAGACGGCCAGTCCGGCAGCCAAAACCGGCAGGAAGACCAGCGCCGAGTGGCCCACAGAGTGATACAGGTCGAGCAGTCCCAGCACCGCGGGGGGTTTGTCGACGATATCGGGGAGGGCAGCGCCGGCGGCCGCCGGCAACGCGGGCAGCCGGAGCCTGTGACCGAGGGCGTACCCCGCGACGACGTGGGTCGGAAAGAGCACTCTCCGGTGAACCGTCCTCGCGCCCGGGTAATGAACCGCCCGCCACGGCGCGGCCGCCGCGGGCCCCGCCTCACTCGTACTGCCGGCTGTCCCGTCGTGAGGGGACCCGCCACCCCGGAACGGCGAGAGTCCCCACAGACGCACAGCCGGCAGTATCAGACGAGGTCGGCCTCGTCGGCGTCGATGAACTCCCTGGCCCGCTGGACGCGGCGCGGGACCTGGTCCTCCATCAGCGGGTAGGTGGGGTCGGCGCTGTTGCCCTCCACATACCGCCGGAAGAACATCTCCCCGATCCCCCCCATCTTGAACGCGGTCAGCGCCCGGTAAAACCGTGCGTTCTCGAACTCGATACCGGTCCGGCGCTCGTATCTGTCGACGAGCTCCCGGCGCGTGGGGTATCCCTCCCGCCCGGTGAACGCCGGGGCCGAGTCCCCGTCGCGCGGGTCGGGGTCGTCGGGGTCACGCCAGAAGTGTAACAGCCAGCCGACGTCGGCCAGGGGGTCTCCGAGCGTGCTCATCTCCCAGTCGAAGACGCCCGCCAGTTCGGGTGGCGTTCCCGGCCCGAACAGCACGTTATCGAGTTTGTAGTCACCGTGGACCAGCGTGTGGGTCGGGGCCTCGGGGACGTTGTCCTCGAGCCACTCCCCGACCTCGGCGACGGCCGGGATCGACCGGACCTCCTCGGTGACCTCGAAGGCCCACTCGTACTGCTTCCACCACCGGTCAACCTGACGTTCGAGGTAGCCGTCCGGGTAGCCGAACTCTGCCAGCCCGACCGCCTCGTAGTCGACCTGGTGGACCTCGGCCAGCGCGTCGACCAGTTCCTCACCGAGCCGCTCGCGGTGTGCCGGCGTTCCGAACCGGGCGGGCTCCTCGTCGCGAATAACGTCACCGGCCAGTTGCTCCATCACGTAGAACTCGCTGCCGATCACCGACTCGTCCTCGCAGGCGTGGACCACGGTCGGCGTGCGGACAGCGGTCTCCTGGAGCGCCGACAGCACGGTGTACTCCCGTAAGACGTCGTGGGCGGAGTCGGCCGTCTCGCCCGGCGGCGGCCGGCGAACGACCAGGTCGCGGTCCCCCCAGGTGACAAACAGCGTCTCGTTCGAATGGCCCCCCTCGTGTCGCTCGACGGCGTAGGTGGCCGCCGCGCCGAGCACCGATTCGAGGTGGGCTGCGAGTGCGTCCTCGTCGACAATCCGTGTCTCGTAGTCGTCCGCAGCGGTCATACCCCTACCGACCCAGGTGAGGCCCTAAATAGTTACCCGGCAGACACCGACCCAGGTCACGACGGACTCGACAGGCCGGTCCGCCCGTGTGACGGTGTCGTGTCGTACCCGGGCTGTTGTGAACATACGATATTCCTGTCCTAGACGGTGTATCCCGGCCCGAAACGGTCAGATATTGCGAAGATACTAGATCTCCTAGTAGGGTATCAGGATAACGCATATGTTCGTGTCGACTAGTCGCTGTGGGCAATGTCACTGAGATGGACACGAACGGCACCCGGTCGGTGGCCGAGGGTCCGTCCACCGGGGGGGTTCGGCCAGGGCGTGTCTGCCCCACAACGGGAACGGACCGAGACGGTCAGACTGTCACGGGTGACGGCAGGTGAGTGTCGATGAGCGGGGGCGGTAACTGGTCGGCGCCTGCAGCGGTGACGGGGACACTCGGCGAACTTCGCGCCCGAAACCGAGTGCTGTTTCTCGTCGCCCTGGGGAACCTCGCGCTCGCGGCCCTGTTCACCGGGTTGATGGCCCTCGACGGGCGCACGCTCCTCGGGCGGAACGTCTGGACCAAACCCTGGAAGTTCGCCACGTCGATCGCCGTCTTCACCGCGACGATGGGGTGGTTGTTGCCGTCGCTCTCGCTCACCGACCGTGTCGAGCGGCTGGCGACCTACACGATCGGCGGGGCGATGACCGTCGAGATTGCCCTCATCTCGGCACAGGCAACACGGGGGGTTGCCTCCCACTTCAATACGGGCACAGCGCTCGACGCGACCATCTTCCTGACAATGGGGGTCACCATCACGCTCAGTTCGGTGGCCGTCGCGTACGTCCTCTGGCGTGTCGTGCGGGACCCACCCCCACTTGCCCCGGCCTACCGGTGGGGTATCGTCCTCGGGATGTTCCTGTTCGTGGTCGTGAGCTTCGAGGGGTGGCTGATGGTCTCACAGGGCGGTCACGGTGTGGGGGCGCCCAGCGACAGCCCGGGACTCCCGCTGGTGAACTGGAGTCTGACCGGCGGTGACCTCCGTATCGCTCACTTCATCGGGCTCCACTCGCTCCAGGTACTCCCCCTCACCGGCTACTACGCCTCCCGCTGGGCGGGCGGGTCACGCCGCTGGTCGCTCGGCGCCGTGGGCGCCGTCGGCGCGCTCTATCTGCTGCTCACCGGACTGACGTTCGTCCAGGCGCTGCGCGGGACACCCCTCGTCGGTCCGGGGGCTGTCCCGGAACTTCCACCGAGCGGCGTTGCCGCCGTGCTCCTGCTGGCGACAGGGTGTGGGGCACTCGTTCTCGCTGTCGTGTGGGGGCGGCAACACCCCGAA
>CAZQZE010000011.1:0-20102 GCA_964597715.1 uncultured Halobacteriales archaeon | reverse complement strand
AGCCGGTGGGCGAGGTTGTTGACGTCCTCGCTGGTGAGCGCGAAGTGGACCCACTCGCCGACGTCGACCGGCGACCGCTCGCGGACAAAGTACTCGACGGCCTTGACGTCGTGGTTTGTTGCGGGGTAATCGCCGTACCCCTCCGTCTCCAACTGTTTGACCACGGCGGCATCCTCGGCGTCGAACCCCTCGTACAGCGCGCGCAGCGACTCGCGCTCGTCGCGGTCCAGCGCCAGCGGGACCGCCTCGAGGTCCGCAAGCGCGAGGAGATACTCCACCTCGACCTCGACACGAGCGCGCATCAGCCCGCGCTCGCTGGCGTAGGGGACGAGCGGCTCGGTGTAGCGGGCGTAGCGGCCGTCCAGCGGCGAGACGGCCGAGAGCGGGCCTCTGTCCATATCCCCACCTGTCGGACTCCGGGAAAAAGCCTGCCGGTAACGCCCCGGCCGCCGGGTGTGTCGGTGACCGGCTACCGAGAGCGACACCGTGACACTCCGGCGTGGGCTTTCGCAACGCCTTTGCGCGCGCCGCGCGGTCGGTTCCACATGCAACTTGCGGGTCTGGCCAGCAACCGCGGCCGCAACCTCACGAATATCGCCGACCGGGCGCCTGGCGGAGCGGAGTTCTCGGTCGTGCTCACGAACGACGCCGACGCGCCGGTCGTCGGGAAAGCCGAGAAACGAGGGATCCCGACCGAGGTAGTCGAGCGCGAGGGTGAGAGCCGCCGGGCACACGAGCGCCGCGTGCTGGACGCGCTCGAAGGGTACGACACGGACCTCGTCTGCCTGGACGGCTACATGCGGGTGCTCTCGGACACTTTCCTCGATGCCGCGCCGACGACGCTGAACGTCCACCCCTCCCTGCTCCCCTCCTTCCCCGGGACAGACGCCTGGCGGGACGTGCTCGACGCCGGTGTCGCCGTCTCCGGGTGCTCGGTCCACGTCGTCACCGACGCGACCGACGACGACGCCGCGGTCCTCGAGAGCGAGGTCGACGGCGGCCCGGTCGTCACCCAGGAGTCGGTCCCCGTCTACGAGGGCGACGACGCCGACACGCTCAAAGACCGGGTGCTCACCCAGGGCGAGTACCAGGCCTATCCGCGCGCTGTCAGGTGGTTCGCTGCGGGCCGGGTGACCGTCGAGGCGGACGACGAGGGTGAGCCTACAGGGGTGACCGTCGACGGGGACACCGGCGGCGACCTCCCCGAACGCCGGCTGGCAGCCCACGACCGCGCGGCCGACCTCCGCTACGGCGAGAACCCCCACCAGGACGCCGCGCTGTACGCCGACTACACCGTCGGGGAGGCGAGCGTCGTCCACGCCGACCAGCTCAACGAGGGCGCAAAGGCCCTGTCGTACAACAACTACAACGACGCCGACGCCGCGCTGAACCTGGTCAAGGAGTTCGACGAGCCCGCGGCGGCGGTGATCAAGCACACGAACCCCGCCGGCTGTGCGACCGCGGCCACACTCAGTGCGGCCTACGCGGACGCGCTGGCGACGGACCCGATGAGCGCCTTTGGCGGTATCGTCGCCCTGAACCGGGAGTGTGACGCCGCCACCGCCGAGCAGGTGGTCGACTCCTTCAAGGAGGTCGTGGTCGCGCCGGGGTACACTGAGGACGCCCTCGCGACCCTGTTCGGGAAGGAGAACCTCCGTGTGCTGGCGGTCGACGGGCCGATGCGCGTCCAACAGCCGATGACCGAGAAGCCGCTGGTGGGCGGCCGGCTCGTCCAGGAGCGGGACACACAGGCGGTCACACCCGAGAGCCTCGAGGTCGTCACCGAGCGCGAGCCGACCGACGAGCAACTGGCCTCGATGGTCTTCGCCTGGCAGGTAATCAAACACGTCAAGTCGAACGCTATCCTCCTTGCGGACGGTACCGAGACAGTGGGCGTCGGGATGGGGCAGGTCTCCCGGGTCGACGCCGTCCGGCTGGCGGCGATGAAAGCCGAGGAACACGCCGAGGGCAAGACCGCCGAGGGCGCGGTGATGGCCTCCGACGCCTTCTTTCCGTTCCCCGACGGGGTCGAGCAGGCCGCTGACGCCGGCATCGAGGCTGTCATCCAGCCCGGTGGCTCACAGAACGACGACACGGTGGTCGCGGCCGCGGACGAACACGACATGGCGATGGTGTTCACCGGGAGCCGGGCCTTCCGTCACGACTGAGCCGCCAGCGCCGATAGATGATGTCCCCCTGTCTGCCAGCCCGGCGACAGTGGGCGGATGTATAGGTAGCTCGGCCCCGTACCCGGAGCCAGGATGAGTGACACCCAGCCTTGGTGGGGTTCCAGGCGGACGCTCGCGGCTGTTGCGCTCGTGGCCGCGGCGGTGCTGGCCGGCTGCGGCGCCGGGGGGCAGCCGACCACCGCCGCCCCGGACGCGGATATCTCCGCGGACGACGTCCGCGCGGACGTCCTCTCTGTGGCCGACGGGACGGACAGCTACGTTGTCGACGGGACGACCAACGCGACGGTGCTGGCGAACAACCAGGAACAGCAGGTCACCGTCGAGAGCGAGACCCGGGTCGACCGCGCCAGCCAGGCGTTCGTGACCGACCGGACCACACAGGTCCTCGGCCGGACGACCGAGGTCGAGGGCTACCTGCAGGACGGGGTTTTCTACCAGCGCAGCGATGCCTTCGTCCAGGCCTACTCCTCGGAGTGGGTCAAACAGGACGTCTCGGGGAACGTCTCCCGGGCGTTCCGGACCGTCGACCTGCTACAGCAGGTCGAGGTTGGCATTGAGAACGCCACGTCGCTGTCGCTGAACGGGACCGCACAGGTCGACGGGACGGAGGCGTACGTGCTCGAGGCCGAGGTGAACGGCTCGGCGGTCGAGGCGTACGCGCTGGGCTCGCTGCAGTCCTCGGGGCTCGGCGGGTCGGTCAACGTGACCGACGCGGCTCTCACGGTCTACGCGTCGACCGAGACCGGTCAGCCGCTCCGGGTGGTGAGCACCACCAACGCCTCGCTGTCGCTGCAGGGCCAGCGCATCGACATCCGGTCGGTGTCGGACGCGCGAATAACGGCGGAGCCGGTGTCGGTGACACTGCCCGAGGGCGCGAGTACCGCGGTCAACGCCAGTACCGCACTCGGCTCATGACCCGCCGTGTGCTCGCTGTCGTCGCGCTCGCGGCCGTGCTCGTGGCGGCCGGCTGCCAGGCACCGATGGCGGGGTCTGCCGACGACGGGCCGGAACCGAACGACCGCCCCGACGGCGCCGGCCGTCAGCCCCCGGCCGTCACGGTCCTCAACGGGACGCTCGCGGCCGACCCCGGTCTCGTCTTCGCCCGGGTCCAGACCGTCGCCGGAACGGACGTCCCCCCGCCCGACCAGGTCCGCGCGTTCGATACCGGGAGTGACTACAGCAACGCCTCGCTCGGCGGCGGCGGACTCCCGCCCTTCCAGGAGGCGGTCGGGCTGCGGACCGGCCCGGTGTCGAACGTGAGCGACCTCCAGTTGGGGTTTGCCGGCCGGACCTCGGCGCTTGGCACCGTGGCCGTCTACACCGGCCCGAACGCGACGACAGACGACGCCCGTCTGGTTGTGGCCCACGAACTCGTCCACTACATCCAGTTCCAGCAGGGCCGGTCGACCCAGCTCAGCCAGCAGGTCGACCCGGGCACGACAGACGGGAGCTACGTGGTCCGTAGCCTGGTCGAGGGGCCGGCCGTCTACACGACCGACACCTATCTGCGGCGGTACACCGACAGCGGAACGCGTAACGCGCCGACCTACCGGGCCATCGAGGCCGCACTCCCGGCGGGTCACGTCGGCCGGTACGGCAACAGCCAGTATATCGAGGGCTTCGAGTACGTCGCCAGCCGGGTCGAGGACCCCGCAAACCTGTCCCGGGTCTACCGGTCACCGCCGACCACGAGCGAACAGGTCATCCACAACCACACCCCCGACGAGGAGCCGCCGGTCGCCCTCGAGACGGCTGTCACGCCTGCTGAGGGGTGGCAGGAGGTCGGCACCGACCGGCTCGGCGAGGCGTTCGTCCGGACGACGCTCGCGGTCGGCGTCCCGCAGGCACGCGCCGACCGGGCGGCTGCGGGCTGGGGGAACGACCAGCTGTCCGTCTACCGCACACCCGGCCAGGAGAGCGCCAGTTACGCCTGGAGCTTCGGGTGGGACGACGCCGGCGAGGCTGTGGAGTTCGAACGGGCGCTCCGCGATTATCTCGACGCCCGCGGTGAACGCCGGGACGGAGGGTGGGAACTCGACGGCGGGCTGACCGCACGGGTGCTTGACCCCTCGGAGCGGTCGACGGTCCTGTTACTCGGCACCGAACCGTTCGTCACCGGGACGGACGCGAGTGTGACAGCCGGCTGACCGGAACCCACACCGGGCGGCGTCGGAGAGGGCCGGGGTTTTTGCCGGCCGACGCCGACCCGGCGGTATGCGCGTGGCGCTGGTCGCAATGGAGACGAGCCACCTGTCGGACACCCCGGGAAACCGCCGACTCGACCGGGTGGCCCGCGGGCTGGCCGGCCGAGGCCACGAGGTCACCGTCTTCTGCACGCAGTTCTGGCGCGGCACCGAATCCGAGCAGGTGGTCGACGGCGTCCGCTACCGGCCGGTGACTATCGGTCACGCCCCGTCGTCGTTCTGTGCGTCACTGCCGGCTGTCCTCGCCCGCTACCGGCCCGACGTGGTCCACGCCCGGCCGACCCCGCCGGGACAGGTCCTCGCCGCGAGCACCGGCAGCACACTCGCCCGCGCCCCGCTGGTCGTCGACCTGTACGGCGACGAGGACCTCGACACGGGCCGACGACTGACCAGAGCCGCGGTCTCCCGCCCCGACCTGGTCGTCTCGCCGTCGGAACTGGTCCGGACCCGGGTCCGGGAGTTCGGCGTCCCCGGCGAGCGGGTCGAGGTGGTCCCCGAGAGTATCGGCTTCGACCGGGTCCGGGAGGTCGAGCCCGCCCGCGAGGTGGACGTCGCCTACGCCCACCCCCTCGACGGGAGTGCGAACGTCGAGAGTCTCCTGCTCGGGCTGGCGGAACTCCGTGACCGTGACTGGGCGGCGCGGGTCATCGGCGAAGGCCCACAGCGCGAAGCCTACGAGCGCCAGGCTGCAGACCTGCGGATCGACGACCGTGTCGACTTTGTCGGCGCCTGCGACCGGGACCGCCGGCTGGCCATCTACCGCGGCGCCCACGCCTTCGTCCAGACGGCCTCCCGCGAGGAGTTCGCGACGGAACTCCTGTGGGCGCTGGCGTGTGGCTGTCTCGGCATCGTCGAGTACCAGGCGGAGTCGAGTGCTCACGAGCTCATCGAGAGCTACGAGCGGAGTTTCCGGGTCACCAACCCCCAGCAACTGGCCGATGCCATCGTCGACTGCGGGGCGTTCGACCGGCTGCGTGTCGATGACTCCTGGGCGAGCTACGACCACGACGCCGTCGCCGGCAGGTACGTCGACTGCTACGAGCGGCTGACCGCCGAGTACGGCCTGCTCTGAGCTACTGCCGGTCGGCGGCCTCGACAACGTCGACCGCCGCACGGTTCGCGGCGACATCGTGGACGCGAACGATATCGGCGCCGCGCTCGGCGGCAACTGCCGTCGCCGCGACGGTCGGCTCGAGGCGCTCGCCGGCCTCGCGGCCGACCTCCGCGAACATCGACTTGCGGGAGTGGCCGACCAGTACCGGACAGCCCAGCCCCTGGAACTCGTCGAGCCGGCCCAGCAACTCGAAGCTCTCCTCGCCCGACTTCCCAAAGCCCACTCCGGGGTCGACGATAATCTGTGAGCGGTCGAGCCCGGCCTTCTCCGCCAGGAGGACCCGTTCGGTGAGCTCGTCGACCACGTCCTCGACCACGTCGTCGTAGTGGACCTCCTTTCCCTTGACCACGGGTGCGTTGATCGAGTGCATCACGACCACGGGGACGTCGTGTTCGGCCGCCACGAGCCGCATCTCCGGGTCCTCGAGCCCCGAGACGTCGTTGAGGATATCCGCCCCGGCGGCGAGCGCCGCCCGCGCCACCTCGGCCTTCCGGGTGTCGATAGAGATGTCGACGTCCATCCCGGCGAGACGTTCGACCACCGGGACGACCCGCCTGCGCTCCTCCTCCGGTGGAACCGGGTCGGCACCCGGCCGGGTCGACTCCCCGCCGATGTCGACGATATCAGCGCCGGCCGCGACCATGTTCTCGGCGCGGGCGACGGCGTCGACGGGGTCGTTGTACTCGCCGCCGTCGTGGAAGCTGTCGGGGGTGACGTTCAGAATCCCCATCACCGCGGTGCCGTCCGCCCAGGGGTGGCTCCGCCCGGCGTCGATACCGATGCCGAGGGTCTCCCGGAGTTCATCGCCAAAGGGTGCGAGGCCGTAGGGTTGCCCGTCGAGTTTGTCGGCCAGCCGCCTGAACTGGGCCATCGTCCCCATCATGAGCACGTCCAGCGACTCCTGGTCCTGGTCGCTCAGCCCCGAGACCGCACACTCCCCGCCCAGCGAGAGCAACTCCTCTTTCAGGTACTGGGCCTGTCGGGGGCGTACCCGTGTCTTCAGGGCGCGGTGGACACCTTTCCCGCGCATCCGCCACGCCCCGGCGTCGGTGACATTGGCTCCCTTTATCGCCGCCCGTGACCCGGCGATGGAGTCGAGACGCTTTGGGATGTCGACACGCGCCCACCTGGTCCGGGCCTCCGCGACCGTGTACAGCGAGCCCGTGACGAGGACAGCGTCCCCCGACTGTGCGGCGTCGAGGACGGCGTCGAGTGCGCCGGGGACGTCGGAGCGGGTCCGGACGTCGGCGTCGGTTTCCGCGCGAAACACCTCCGCGAGCACCTGGCTGTCCTCGGCGCGGTCCCGGTCGGGCTCGCAGGCAACCACGCTGTCGGCGGCGTCGAACGCGCCGGCGATCCCACGGTGGTTTTTCTCGGTGAGCGCCCCGACGACGAGGTGGAGGTCGTCGTAGTCGAACGCCTCCAGCGTCTCGGCGACGCAGGCACACCCTCGAGGGTTGTGCGCGCCGTCGAGGACGACAAGCGGTTCCTGCCCCATCACCTCGAACCGGCCGGGCCAGTGGGCGTTGCGCAGCCCTCGTTCCAGGTCCTCGGCCCCGATGTCGGCGACCTGGTGGGCCAGTGTCGCCGCCACGCCGGCGTTCTCGACCTGGTGGGCGCCGAGCAGCGGCAGCGCGGTATCGACGGCCCAACCACCGCTCTCGCCGTCCCCGCCCCCGCTGCCGGTCGGGCCACTCCCCTGCTCGATGTGCACCCGCCACTCCAGGCCGTCACGACCCCCGTCGCCCACACGGACGTCACCGTCCGACCCGACGGTGACTACGTCGCCGGCCACGTCACGGACCGCGTCGAGGGCGTCGTTGTCGGTCGCGGTCACGAGCGGGCGGTCGGCAGGTGCGACGTGGGCCTTGTCGCGGGCGATCTCCTCGACAGTGTCACCCAGTGTCTCGGTGTGTTCGAGGGCGACGCTGGTGACACAGGCCGCGACCGGGTCGACGACACTCGTGGCGTCGTACCGGCCGCCGATGCCGACCTCCAGTACCGCGACATCGACCTCCTGGCGGTCGAACGCCCAGAGCGCGAGCGCGGTGACGGTCTCGAAGAAGGTGGGCGCTGTGCCCTCGGTTGCCCGGTCGGTGACGTAGCCGCTGACGGCCTCGACGAACTCTACGAGGGCGGCCTCGGAGAGCGTGCGGCCGTCGACCTGGACCCGCTCGCGGATGTCGTCCAGGTGGGGGGAGGTGTAGAGGCCGACCGAGAGCCCGGCCTCCCGGAGCACCGAGTCGAGCATCCGGGCGGTCGACCCCTTCCCGTTCGAGCCGGCGACCTGGACACAGGTTAGTTCCTCGTGTGGGTTCCCGAGGTGGGCGAGCAGGTCCGCCGTCGCGTCCGTCCCCGGGCGCGGAGCAAAGCGCCGCAGGTCGAAGAGATAGTTAGCCGCCTCGTAGAACTCCATGCCTGTGATCCGTGGACGGCCCGGCTTTAGCCTATCGGACCACCGCTCTCAGCCGGCCCTCCCTCACACCGGCCTGGGGTGAGGCCGCCAGCCGGCGGGGGGACACCGACCGCTGTCACCGCGTCGACTCCGGCACGCTGTGTCGCAGGCTGACCCCTCTCGGCGACAAGATACATACCGGCCGAGAAATCAGAGAGGTGTATGGCGAGTATCGAGACCGAGACCAATCGGCCGGCTGTTCCGCCGGAGGGGGCGCGGGTCACGGCCGAGGTCGATGTCGAACCGGGCGAGCAGGGAGACGGCGATGTCGAGCGCCACATCGCGCTCTGTATCGACACCAGCGGGTCGATGAGCGGTGCGAAGATCAGCCAGGCCCGGGACGGCGCCTCCTGGGTGTTCGGGCTGCTGGAACCGACAGACTTCGTCAGCATCGTCGCCTTCGACTCCAGCGCGGAGGTACTGCTCGGGCCGGTCCAGTGGGGTGACCTCGACCGGGACGACGCCCTGGAACAGGTCGAGGCGCTCTCGGCGGGCGGCGGCACAGACATGTACGCCGGGCTGGAGACCGCCCGTGACTCCCTGCTGTCGCTCGACCACGACCCCGGCGCCGGCGCGGACGCCGTCCGGCGGCTCCTCCTGCTCTCTGACGGCAAGGACAAGGACCACACCGTCGCGGAGTTCGAGGGCCTCGCCGACGACATCGACACCTCCGGCGTGCGGATCGAGGCTGCGGGCATCGGCCAGGACTACAACCAGGACACTATCCGCACCCTCGGGACGACCGCCCGCGGGACGTGGACCCACCTGGAGGCGGCCGGGGACATCGAGTCATTCTTTGGCGAGGCCGTCGAGTCCGCCTCGGCGGTGGTGGCTGCTGACGCCGAACTCGAACTCGACGCGGCCGACGGTGTGGAGGTCAGCGACGTCTACCGGGCGCTGCCCCAGGCACAGGATGTCGAACCCGAGTGGGACGCAAACGCCGCGACGGTAAAGCTGCCCGACCTGACCGAGCGGGAGCGCCAGCGGGTCGTGATGAAGGTCGCGGCGCCGGCCCACGACCCCGCCGAGGGCGTCCCGCTCGTCCAGGTGCGGCTGCGGGCCCGCGGGGACGAGGCCACCGACCGGATCGCCGTCGATTATACCGAGGAGACCGAGGAACTGGCCGAGGCCAACGAGGGGGTCCAGCTCGACCATCAGGAGACCGTCGTCCGGGCCGAACTCGGCAAGGGTAACGTCGAGGCCGCGGAGACACAGGTCGAGCAGATGACGCAGGTCCACGGCGAGACCGAGGTGGTCGAGGATATCGCCCGCGAGACCCAGGTCGTAAAGGAGGGCGGCAAGGCCGAGCGCAGCAGGGCGACAAAGCTCGTCGACGAGGAGCGCGTAGAGTGAGGGACCCGTGACCGCGACCCCCGCGACCGGCGCGTTGCTCGCGGGCCGGTACCGGCTGGGCGAGAGGGCCGGGGCGGGCGGCTTCGCGGTCGCCTACGAGGCCGTCGACACCGTGACCGGCGAGACAGTCGCCGTCAAGTACCCAAACTACGACTCGAACAACAGCCGGACGGTCGTCGACCGGTACTTCGAGACCGAGGCAGACCTGCTCGAGACTGTCAGGGCCGCGGGCGGCCACCCCAATGTTATGTCGCTGCTCGACCGCGGTGAGACCGACGGGCTCACCTACCTGGTCGTGGAGTTTGTCGACGGCTACGAACTCGACGAGGCGGTCGACCGGACGGACGTCCCCGAGTCGGAGGTCCGACAGGTAGGGGTCGCACTCTGTCGCGCGATGGCCTTTCTCCACGGCAACGAGATCGTCTACCGGGACCTCAAGCCAGACAACGTGATGCTCACCGAGCGTGACGGGCTCGTGACACCGATTCTCATCGATTTCAACACCGCCACCTCCGCGGCCGGCGGCGGCGGCGGGACGACCATTCTCGGCCCCTACAAACCCCCGGAGGTTGCGGAGGCGACAGAGACCGACGCCCGCCAGGGGCCGTGGTCCGACGTTTACTCGATCGGAAAGATCCTCCTCTTTCTGCTCCGGGGGGCGGTCCCGCACAAGGACGGGGTCGACCCGCGTGATTTTGGCGTCGACTGCGAGCCGTACCTCGCGGAGATCGTCGAGAAGGCCACCCGGACCGACCCCGACGAGCGGTACCGCAACGCGACGGCGATGGAGCGGGTCCTCCAGGGGCGTGACGCGACCCCCCCACCCAGCGCCTCGCTGGTCCGCCGGGGCGGTGACGAGGAGTACTCGGTCTACCCTGGTGACACCTTAGGCCGGCGGGACGCGGCCGGCCCGGCCCCGTCGATTGCCGTCCACGACGAGGGCGGGTACGTCTCGACGGTCCAGGTAGCGTTCGAGCACGACGACGGGGCCTGGCGGCTCCGGGACAGCAGCCTCAACGGCACCTACATCCGGACCGGCGACGGCTGGCAGCGGGTGCTCTGTGCGGCCGGCCGCGAGCGCCTGCAGCGCAACGGCGAGGACCACACCGACCGTCACGGGTTCATCCCCCCCGAGTCGCACGAGCTACACGACGGGGACACGGTCGCCCTGGTCCACCCCAGCTACGACCTCCAGTTCGAGTTCCGGACATGAGATACGCCACCGCGTACGACGTCGGCGAACGCAAGCGCCCCGACGGGATCAACGAGGACAGCCTCGCGGTCTCGGTGTTCGAGGACGGCCACCGGGAGGGGTATCTGGGCCCGGAACCTGATACCGGCGCGCGCCCGGACGCGGGGACGACCCGGAGTGCCGCGGTGGTCGTGCTGGCCGACGGCGCCGGCGGCCACGACGCGGGCGACGTGGCCTCCTATCTCGCCACGACCCGGGTCGCCGAGGCGTTGGCACCGGTCGCGGTCCGGGCCGCCCGTGCGGACCCCGGCGACTTCGGCCTCGACACCTTAGAGGGGACCGTCCCCGCCACCAGCACTCGGCCGTCCGGTGGTTCGGGCGGGACGGCGCGGGCCGGCGGTGAGGGCTCCGACAACGAGGGCGAGACCGGGACCGCCTCGTCGCGCGGGCACCACCTCCAGGGTGCCATCGAGACGGCTATCCAGCAGGCTCACGACGACGTGCTCGCGTACGCCTCGGAGGCCGACACCGCCGCCTACACGACCGTGGTCGCGGGCCTCGTCGTCGACGGTCGGTTCTACTACGGGTGGGTCGGCGACTCGCGAGCCTACGTCTGCAACGCGGCACACGACCACATCGCCCGACTGACCGAGGACCACGCTGTCGTCGAGCAACTGTACGCCGACGGCGAACTCGACGGTGTCGAGGCCCACGTCCACCCGCGGAGTAACGAACTCACCCGGGCGGTCGGTGGGCGCGGGGACGCCGCTGACGTGGCCGTCGAGACGGCCGCTGTCGACCTCTTCGCGGAGGATACTCTGCTGTTGACCAGCGACGGGCTCCCCGACGCACAGAGCGACGCGCGGGCACTGTACGACCGGTACGTCGGCAGCGGGCGGAGCGAGGCGGCCGCCGCCCGGGTCCGCGACCGGGTCGTCACCGACGCCGACATCCGCGGGTGGGTGCTCGGCGCCGACTCGCTGTCGGCGGCCGCCGACCGGCTGGTCGCGGCGGGAAACGACCGCGGCGGCAAGGACAACCTCTCGGTCCTGCTGGCTCAGGACGCCACCCTCCCCGAGACGCCGGCCCGGCTCCCGGTGCGGAGCCGTGCCCCCCACCCGGCACACCGCCGGGAGACTGTCGTCGAGGAGTGACTCACAGCAGGCAACCGGAAGGCCGGTCCTCAGGCCTCCGCGTCGGCTGCCAGCGCACAGACGTCCGCCCAGCGGCCCTGTTCCTCGAGATACGCCTGGAGTTCGACCGCGTAGTCGTCGGTCAGCGCCCGCGCCGCCGCCAGTTGCTCGTCACTCCCCCCGTCAGGGCCGGCGTTACCGGTGAGTCCGCCGAGATACTGGCGGAGCCGGCCGAACAGCCCGCCGCCGGAGGAGCCACTCGGCGGCCGGGGCGCGCCCCCCATCTCCTCCTGTATCTTCCCGAGTTCGGGGACGACCGCCTCCAGCTTGGCCGCGTCCGCGACGAGACGTGCGCTGTCGGGGTCACCCGGCGACCGGACCTCGAACTCCACGGCTGTCATGATCAGCCCCCACTCCTGGCTGGAGAACCGGGAGTTTCTGACCTGTTGTTCGAACTGCTGGTCGACGCGCATGCGTGCGCCGGCGAGGTGGTCCTGCCAGTTGTCGGTCATAGCCGGGCTTGGACGCTCGCGCCCATAGGCTTACAGGTCCCGCCCGTCACGGACCGTGATATCCGCGTGTAACTCCGGCCGGAGCGCGCTGTGGACGTGACAGATATCCTCGGCCCGGTCGACGACCTCCCCGACGTCGTCGCCGAGTGTCGCCTCGACCTCGATGTCGAAGCTGACGCTCTCGAGGTCGTCGTCCTCGTCGAGGTCGACCCCGACATCGACCGCGACGACACCGACGTCGTCGTGGCCGAGTCCGTCGGCCGCGACCCTGAGTGCCGGAACGAAACAGGCCGCGTAGTCGGCGGCGAGTACCTGATTCGGCGTCGGTCCCGTCTCGCCGGTCGCGTCGGTCGTCAGTTCCCAGTCGTCGACGACACCGGTGACGGCGTAGCCCTCCTCACTCCGGCTGGTGACTTCGATGTCTGGCATACCCTCACAGACGTGGGGTGAAATAAAAACGGTTGCGCCGCCGGAGCGACGGTCGACCTGTGGGCCACGGCGGACGGCAACACCTATGAGCACTCCCCGGCCAGTGGCTGGCATGGACGCCGCTCGGGTGGTCGTCGGGCTGGGGTACGTTGGCCTGCTCGTGGCAGCCGGCGTGGGGGTCGCTGTCAACGTCGGGGCTGTCACCGTCCCCGCCTCGCTCTCCGACACTGCCCTCCTCGAGCCGGTGCTTCGGGCGGTCCACGCGCTCCCGCCGGCCGGACTGGGGGCAACGGTCGTCCTCGGGGTCTGGGGGCTCTGGCGACTCGCCGGCCTCTGACTACCGCCCCCCGCGCCCGGCCGGCACGGACCACCAGCCATAGAGGGAGCCCCCGAGCCCACCGAAGACGGCAGGGTAGACGACCCCCAGGTCGACGAACAGCCGGAAGGCGATGGCATCGAACGGCGACACGGCCGGGACGATGGCCGCGACGAGGACGTGGCTGAGCACCAGAGAGGCGAGGTAGCCGACCGCGAGGCTCGTCCCACGCACGACCGCCGGGAGGACCGCCTCCGTCTCGCTGTCCCCGGCAGTGGTGTACCCTACGACGAGCAGTGTGAGCGCCAGCACCGTGGCGAAGATGACGGTCGGCGGGCCGAGCGACCCCGACGCGTAGCCCCCGAGGCCGGCGTGGAGGCCGTACACCCAGAAGACGAGCAGGACGGGCGCGAGTAGCGGCACGGAGGCGTCCTGGGCGCCGACAGCCGAGCCGAGTTCGACGGCCAGGACGGTGCCGACGACGGTCAGGAGGTACGCCTTTCCCCCTGCCGAGAGCCCGCGGACCAGACCCTGGGGTGGGGTCGGGAGCGTCCGGGTGTCCCGGCCCGTCCAGTCGACCATACCCCCCTGTTGGTCCTCCGAGGATAAGTAACGGGACGACCGCACAGAGAGGCCACGACGGCGGGACGGCGCCCGTTCAGAGCTCGTAGGACTCGTCGCCGTCGAGCGCGACGACCTCGGCGTCTGACCCCGTGTCGGCGACCTCGTCGGCAAAGTCCTGTGGGTCCTGCTCGATCGCCGGGAAGGTGTCGTAGTGCATCGGGAAGGCGTAGTCGACGCCGAGCCAGTCGACGGCAATTGCGGCCTGCATGGGGCCCATGGTAAAGTGGTCGCCGACCGGGACGGCGGCGGCGTCGGGTTCGAGGAACGGCCCGATGACATCACGCATCTCCGACATCAGCCCGGTATCGCCGGCGTGGTAGAATGTGGTGGCGTCCGTGTCGGAGACCCGGGTCGGCTCGGTGTCCGAGATAACGTAGCCCGCGGGCGAGCCGCCGTTGGGTGCGACAAAGCCTTCCCCCATCCCGTTGGTGTGGTCGGCCCGGTGCATTGTGACGTAGGCGTCGCCGATCTCGACGGTGCCGCCGAGATTGAACCCCAGCGCGTCGTCCTCGGCGATGCCGTGCTGCTCGGCGAGGTGGCCGACGACCTCCGGGGTGCCGGCGACGGTCGTGTCGGTAAACGCCCCCACGTCTGCGACGTGGTCGTCGTGACCGTGTGTGGCCAGCACGGCGTCAGGTGTGTCTACGTCCTCGGGCGCCCGGTCGGTCTTTGGGTTGGCAAAGAACGGGTCGATCAGCAGCTCCGTCGATCCGACTTCGACGTGCCACGTCGAGTGGCCGTGCCAGGTGAGATGCATACGGGCTGTTGTACACCCGACGGCCACTTAATCCTACCCGACGCCGGGACCCCGCGAGTGAGCGCTCAGGCAGAGCCGCCACCTGCCGACCCGCTCGCCCCGCCGCCGACCGGGCTACGCCCCCCGCCGGCGCCACCGTCGCCGGGACTGTCGCCGGCTCCGGTCGCGTTCCCGGCGCCGGTCACCTCGTACGTGACCGTGACGGGGTCGGGGAGCGTGTAGGGAACGCCGCTCTCGTCGACGACCCAGTCGACCCGGAGTGTGGCGGTGTTGGTGCCGTTGGTGACCGGGTCACGACCGAGGCTCTCACCGCGGACCTCGAGACGTGCCACCTCGACGGAACCGGCCGGGGTGTTCGCGTCGAACGCCATCACCTCGGTCGTCGACTCCCGCGGGGAGACCCCGCCACCGGCACGGACCCGGCTCGCGTTGACGTCGGCGTCCAGCCGGAGTCTGACGTCGGGGTCGCCGGTCCGGTTCGCGCTCAGCGCCAGCGCACCGACACCGTCTGTGAGCCCGGTCAGCGTTACGTTTGTCCCGACCTCCTCGCCGGCGCCCACGGTGAGCGACCGGGCCCCGAGTTCGAGCCCGACCGGCCGCGCCTCGGCGGCGCCGACGACGACCCTGCCACCGGCGACCGCGCCGCCGTCGCGGGTGTCGGCCCCGCTCACCGTCACGTCGTAGAGCCCGGGGCCGAGGGCGCCGACCGTCGCGTTGAGCCGGACCTGCTCGCGGTCGCCGACCTCGATGCGGGCTGCGGGCTGGCTGTCGACCACGTCGACCCCCTCGAAGCCGTCGGTGCCACCGAAGGCGGCACGGAGTTCGTCCGCGCCAACGGCCTCGCCGCGGTACCGGTCGGCGCGCACGTGGACCGCGTAGTTCGAGCGCTCGGAGTCGAAGCTGAACGCCACGCCGGTCTCGCTGTCCGCGATATCGACGACCGTCCGGTTGGTCTCGACCCGGAAGAGGCGCTGACTCTCCAGCCGGAAGGCCGCCTCGGCCCGGCCGGCGAACCCGGATACCCGGCCGTCCTCGACGACAGCCGCCCGGTCGTAGGGCGTCCGGAGGACGTACTCGCCGCGGGGCAGGGTCGCCGTCTCGACCGTCGCCGTGTCGTCGTCACCGAGCGAGACCCGGCGGACGACCTGTGGCTCGAACCCCTCGCGCTCGTCGGGTAGCCTGACGAGGTCGTAGGTGTCAGTCGGCCCGGTGCTGCTCACCCGGACGTTCTGCCCCCGGTAGACCGTCTCGTTCGATGCGAGGCGGGCGTCGACCTCCAGACTCGCGTCGGCTCCGGCGTTGGCGGCCGGTATCTCGATGTCAGTCAGCACGCTGGTGGGCACCCTCGTCTCGGGGTCGACCGACCCGAGCCCGGCGACCCGCAGCCTGTCGCCGCTCCGCGTCATCGCCGAGATACGGGGACCGGCCTCGACCGTCTCGTCGAACAGCTCGGCGCCGTCAGGGCCGACACCGAGGAGCCGGACCGGACTGTCGTCCTGTGGCCCTACCGGGTTCTGGCCGGCGAGGAGGATGCCCGCTTCGCGGTCGAAGGCCCGGGTAAACTGGATGTCCGAGCCGGCGCCGTGAACCCGGGTCCACCGGATATCCCCGCCGCTGTCGATGCCGGCGGTCCACGCAGCGACGCCACCGTCGACCCCGGGGCGGTGCTGACCGGCCAGCACCACACCGCCGTCGTCGGTCGGCACCGCACCGAGCACGCCGCTGCTCTCGATGCCGGGGACCGTCTCGTTGAACGTCGGCTGTCCCGACTCGGTGGTCCGGAGCACCCACGGCTCGTCGAAGCCGACCGACCCGGCGAGCAGGAACCCGTCCTCGGTGGTCCTGACGGACCGTACCTGGGCGTCGACGTCGTACGTCCGCTCCCAGGCGACGGTCTCACCGCTGAACTCGGACAGACGAACCCCGCCGTCGGGCAACTGCTGTGTGAGGGCCACGCCGTCGTCGGTCTCGACGAGGGAGGTCCCGGCTCCGGGCCCGAAGCCGACACGCGCGTTCAGCGACTGCTGCCAGCGGACCTCGCCGGCGGGGGTCGCCTTCCCGAGCCGCAGGTCGACCGACCCCAGGTCCGTCGATTCCGGCGGACTCTCGACGAGGATGAAGTAGATCCCGTCGTCGGCAGCGACCACGTCGAGGACCCGGGTCGCGTTCTCGCTCTCGACCCTGGTCGACCACTCGGTCGTTCCGTCCGTGTCGACGCGGACGAGCCTCGCGGTGGCGTCGCTCAGGACCGGCCGGCTGTCGCTGGCGTTCGTATCCACCGTTATTCCGCCGGCGACGAGGTCGCCGTCGCTCGCCTCGTCGACGGCGAGGACGGCGGTTTCGTTGAAGCGGCTATCTACCTGTGTCGTTGCGTCGGCCGTCTGGGCGGCCGACGCTGTGGAGGGCTGTGCTGCCGTCGACGCGGCCGCCGGCACCGCCACCGCGACGGTGCTTGCGACCACGAGAGCGACGAGACAGCACGCTGAGAGCGCTCGGCGTTGCATACGCGTGACCTACTTTCAGGCCGGTGTAGTAGCCACCGGTTGCTCAAAGACGAGTTTTTGTTACCCGGTCACACAGGATGTCGGGGACTCACGCCACACCACTACCTCCTTTTGGCCCTGTCGTGACACCGCGTCGTGGCGGTCCGGCGGCCCGCAGACCGACTCCCGAAAGCTCCGGGCCTCCTGTGGGGAACGCAGACCGACCCCGGGTCAGACACACTTCACAGAGCTTCAGGCCGCGGGGGGTCAGACGGCCACCGAGGGGTCAGGCCGCCTCCGGCGGGTGGTCGACGCTGAGGAGGTCGACGCCGGCCTCCCGGCACTCCGCGAGCACGTCCTGGGTCGCTTCCCGCTCCGGCGGGGCCGTCTGGACACGCAGGCCGCGGTCGTGGGCCGCCGCGACCAGCTCCGGCTCCGACCCCATCCCGTAGAAGGTGTGGACTGTCTCGCAGCCGAGGTGTGCCGCGGTGTCCAGCCCGAGTTCGGGTGCGTCGTCGAACAGCCCCTCGTAGAGGATGTGCCCGACGTCGGCCGACGGGCCGAACTGGGTGACCTCGTAGAGCGCGAGCGGGCTGAAGGAGATCAGGACCGCGTCGTTGTCGTGGCCGGCGAGTGTCTCCAGAACGTCCCCGGCGAGCCCGACGTCTTTGAGTTCGACCTGCACGCCGGTGTCGTCGGGAACGGCCGACAGCGCCTCGTCCAGCAGCGGGACCCGTTCGCCGGAGTCGAGCACCTCGAACTCCCGCAGTTGCTCCCACGGGGTCGCGACCACGCGCCCGCTCGCCCCGGTCAGCCGGTCCAGTGTCTCGTCGTGAAAGACGACGAGTTCGCCCGACCGGCAGGGTCGAACGTCGAGTTCGACCCAGTCCGCGGTCTCCGCGGCCTGCTCGAACGCCCGGCGTGTGTTCTCCGGAAACGCCCCGCCGTACCCCCGGTGTGCGACAATCTCCATGTCCGCAAACACTACCGGAGAGACAAGAGCGTTCCCCTCGAAACCGCCAGAGCGGCCCGTTCGACACTGTTTACCGTCACAAACGCGATAGTGGTGGTGAGCGCTGTTGAGAGACGGGTGCCGTCCAGATAGCTCTATACCCGTACAGAGACAGGCAGCGACGAGGCGCCAGTCACCTGATGGCTGGAACCGGAGCGCGGGGCGACCGGGTGTCTCCGCCCCATACTGGCGCGCAGTTGAGGGGGCTCCCCGGTGACCGCCCACGAGCACGTGTCATTTAACCGGTGCGAACCCCTACAACTGGCATGGACGAGAAGGTCTCCCGCCGTCGCCTCATTGCCGCCCTCGGGACCGGTCTCGCCGGAGGACTCGCGGGGTGCTCGTTAGGCGCGCCCGAACGCGAGGAGACCGATGGAACCGGCGAGCGGGGTGGGTCAGAACCTCGGCCGAGTGACTCGGAGTTGCCGAACGGGACCCCCCCGGAACTCGACATCGAGACACCCCGCGAGACCGAGGGCCCACCCTCCGACTCGCCGTACACGGGGGTCTACCGGGAGGTTATCGACTCGGTGACCGCGATCCGCGTCGAGACAGCCTCGGGCCCCGGCTCCGGCACCGCCTGGATGTACGACGACCGTCACCTCGTGACGAACGAACACATTGTCGGCGGGGCCCGGTCGGCGACGGTTCGGTTTCGCAACGACGGCTGGCGGGAGGCGACCATCGTCGGCAGCGACGTCTACAGCGACCTCGGCGTGGTCCGGGTCGCGAACCCGCCCGACGACGCCACGCCGCTGTCGCTGGTCGACACCGAGGCCCCCGTCGGGACGGAGGTACTGGCGGTCGGCAACCCCTTCGGGCTCGCGGGGTCGGTCACCGTCGGGGTCGTCAGCGGCAACGACCGCAGCCTCGACGCGCCAAACGGCTTCAGTATCCCGGACGCGGTCCAGACCGACGCCGCCGCCAACCCCGGCAACAGCGGCGGCCCGCTGGTGACGCTCGACAACGAGGTTGCGGGGGTGATCAACTCCGGCGTTCGGGGCGGTGACAACGTCGGGTTCGCCATCTCCGCCGCCCTCACCGAGCGGGTCGTCCCCGCGCTGGTCAGCGGTGGCGAGTACGACCACTCCTACGTCGGAATCGCCCCCGTCGACGTCGGCCCCGACCTCGCCAGGGCGAACAATCTCCCCGTCACCTGGGGTGTCTACGTCGACGAGACGCGCTCCGGTACGCCTGCCGACGGCGCTCTTCGCGGGTCGACGGGGTCGACCGTCATCGACGGCCAGGAGGTACCCACCGGCGGCGATGTCATCGTCAACATCGACGGGACAGTCATCCAGACCAGACAGGACCTCGGGACCTTCCTCGCGCTCGAGACTGCGCCCGGTGACACGGTCACGGCGACTGTCATCCGCGACGGGGCCACCGAGCGTGCCCGGTTGACACTCGCGTCACGGCCCGAACAGTAGCCCCGCCCGTCACTCCAGTCGCTCGGCCGCGCCGTGCTCGACCAGCGGGCGGACATTCTCCGCCGGCAACTGGACCACGTCGTCGGTCACGAGGTCGTACTCGCGCTCGTCGACGCCGAGTATCTCCCCGACGTCGTCGGTGATCCGGACGGTCTCGCGGGCGACGGTCCCGCCGTCCTTCCGGACCGGCGTGTCGTCGCCCGGGTCGTCTGTGGCGTCCGACTCCGCCGGCCCGGCAGCGGCCCGGACCGCCTCGGACCCCGGGCCCGTTTTTGATTCGGTGTGGGTCCCAGTCTCGGGTTCGGCCCCGGCCGCGGACCCATCTCCCATGAGGTCGGCGGCGGCAACCCCGTCAGCCCCGGACCCTGGCGCCGGCTCCGACCCCCGACCGTGGCCCGTTCCGCCCTCGCTGTCGGCCCCTGGCTCTCCCTCGCCGTCTGCTGTGGGTGCGGTGGCGTCAGCCCCGGCCGTCGGGCCCGCACTCCTGACCGGGGAGGGGTCGGTGCGGCCGCCCGCGGCGTCCGCCCCAGTCTCGCCGTCTAGGGTGTCGAACACGCGGTGGCGGGTCGCGACGATATCGTCGACCAGGTCCTCGAACAGGACCGTCTCCTCGGCGGTCATCCCCGCGGCGTCCATCGGCTGGTCGGCCGCCGCGAGCGAGGCGGCCTTGACGATCTTGCCGATCCGGCGCTCGAAGACCGCCTCGACCGTCCCCTCGGCGGTGTTGATCTCGTCTGTGAGCCGGTTGACCTCCGGCGAGTCGAAGGGGTCGTCGGTCCGCTCGGCGACGCGCTCGCGCTCGCGACGGAGTTGCTGGATAAACTCCCCGGCGTCCGCGTAGAAGGACTCGCGCAGTTGCTGGAGCTTGTCGGTCTGGCGCTCGCGGTCGCGCACCGATT
>CAZQZE010000010.1:0-20413 GCA_964597715.1 uncultured Halobacteriales archaeon | reverse complement strand
GTCGGTCCCAGTATATCGCCGACCGGTTGCGGACCGGAGCGGCCGGCGCGTATCATCCCGGAGCGAGCGGCGTATACCGAGACACCCCACCATATGCTGGGACGGTGTTGGTATCTGTCGGGGCAATACGGGTGCGTATGCGAGACACCGATGCACACCAGCCGCGACCGGGCCCTGCCGCCGTGTGGGTGTGGGTGACTGTTGACGGCGATGACGCTGTCACTGTCCGTCTCACGAACAGGCGGCAGCCCTGTTCCGTGGCGACAGCGGATGCCGCGGGTGAGGGGTGGCGCTCACCGGGTGACGACGAGCCAGCACGAACCGCGGAGCGGCCGGGCGCCGAACCCGGGCGAGCACAGTGTGACGTGGTCGGCGGGTATCCGAGCGTTGTGGACCGCCGACGGGCGGCGTTCGCCCGAAGAGGGGAATCCGGGGCTGCCGACCGATGAGTGAGCCACTCTCCGGTCTCGACGTGCCGGTCATCGGCGGCGGGTTCGGCGGGTTGGCAACCGCCTGCTATCTCGCGGACGCTGGCGCGGATGTCCGCCTCATCGAGCAAAACGAGCAACTCGGCGGCGTCGCCGGCACCATCGAGCGGGAGGGCTACCGGTTCGATACCGGCCCCTCCTGGTACCTGATGCCGGACGTGTTCGAGCGGTTCTTCGGCCACTTCGACCGCCAGCCCGAGGACTACTACGGCCTCGACCAACTCGACCTGCAGTACCGCGTGTTCTGGAAGGACGGCGACCGCGCCGATATCACCGCCGATACCGGGCGGACGCGGGACCTGTTCGAGTCCTACGAGACAGGTGCCGGCGCGGCATTCGAGGCGTATCTCGACGAGGCGCGCCACACGTACGAGGTGGGGATGGAACGGTTCGTGTACGAGGACAGACCCCGTCTGCGTGACTTTCTCGACCCCGATGTCGTCCGCTCTGCCCGGGGTATCACACTGTTGGGGTCGATGGCCGACCACGCGGCGGACTACTTCGACCATCCGAAACTCCGCCAACTCGTCCAGTACACGCTGGTGTTCCTCGGCGGGTCACCGAGGAACACACCGGCACTCTACAACCTGTTGTCCCACGCCGACCACAGGCTCGGCGTCTACTACCCCGAAGGTGGGATGCATGCTGTGGTCGACGGACTAGCCGACCTCGCTCGTGACCTCGGCGTCACCGTCGAACTGGGTCGTGCGGTGACCGGTATCGACACCACCGAGAGAGGGCTACTCGCCTCGACCGCCGGCGGCGATACCGTCACCGGGGACCGGCTAGTCGTGAACGCGAACCCCGCGTACGCCGAGGCGGAACTGTTCCCGCCGACGGCCAGTGGCGGACCGCTCGGCGGCTGGGAGAGTGCGACGTACGCCCCCTCAGCGTTCATCCTGTATCTCGGTGTCGAAGGGCCGGTCGCCCCGCTCGAACACCACACACTCGTGCTCCCGACCGACTGGGACCCCCACTTCGAGTCCATCTTCGAGGACCCGGCCTGGCCCGACGACCCCGCCTACTACATCTCCGTGCCGTCGGTGACGGACCCGACGGCCGCGCCCGACGGCTGCCACACTGTCGTTGCGCTCGTCCCCATCGCCCCCGGGCTCCCGGACACGCCGGCGGCCCGCGGTCGTTACCGCGAGCAGGTACTCGACGATATCGCGGCCCACACGGGTGTCGACCTCCGGGGTCGGGTCCGTGTCGAGGAGACGGCCTGTGTTTCCGAGTTCACCGAGTGGGTCAACGCGCCACAGGGGACCGCCCTCGGGCTAGCCCATACACTCGGACAGACCGGCCCGCTTCGCCCCGGCCACCGCGCGCCGCTGGATGGCTGCTATTACACCGGTGGGTACACCACGCCGGGCATCGGGATGCCGATGTGTCTCGTTTCCGGGCAACACACCTACGAGGCGGTCCGCGAGGACACGACACACCGGGGGCTACGCGACCGGCTGTTCGCGGACTGAGAGAGGTGACCCCCGGTGTGCGACCGACTCTGTCGGCTGGGTCGTGTCGCGTGTGTCCGGCCCCGCGATACCGCGGGCACACCTCATACTGTCGGCTATCCCATCACGGGGGAAATCAGCACCCCGGGGTGTCGGGTACCCCCACGTACGCACAGCTGACAGTGTCAGTCGAGAACGGCGTCGAGAATCTTCGACTGTGCCGCGGCGAGGTGTTCGGCAAAGGTCGCCCGGGAGATGTCCAGTGTCGCGGCCACCTCGGTGGCGTTTGCGTCGCGCGGCCGGTCGAAGTAGCCCATCTCGTGGGCTGTGGCGATAACCTCGCGTTGCCGGTCGGTCAGGACCGTCCGGTCGACGAAGACGAGGTCACGCCCGGAGTCGAGCGACGACGAGCGGGTCAGCCGGACGAGCGAAACGCCGTCGGTGACCGCCCTGAGACCGGCGACGACAGTCCGCAACGCCTCGGTGTCGCGCAGGTAAACGGTGACCACGAGCGACCCGTCCTCGGCGCGGACATCACGGACCGGCGCGCCGTTGGCCTCGACTACCTCACAGACACAGGTCTGGTCGGCCGGCCGCTCGAACCGGTAGACGCTGCGGTCGCCGTCGGAGAACACCGCCTCCATTCCGTCGGGGTCGGCGCCGGCCGGGAGCGTCGCCTCCTCGACGACTCTCTCGCCGTCGCCGCCCCACGTGACCCCACTCGCGGCCCTGTCAGCCTCGGTCGCAGCGGCGACCTGACAGCTCGGCGGGTCGGCGATGCGTAGCTCCGCGCGGAGACCAGTCATCACCGGTGTGCTGTGTGGCACGGATTTGTTACTTGCGTTCGCGCGGCCAGAGACACCCGGCGGAGACAGGCGTACCCGTGGCCGGCCGGGTGGGGGGAGACTGACCCACCCCCGACTTCAAAGGCCACGGTACTGGGGGCCCTGGCCTACCGAGGTGGCATCCATAGTGTGTCCCAGTGTCAGCCGATGCGTACACGGACTACCACAGCTCAGCCACGAACGCTCCGGTCGCTGTTCGTCGCCGACAGCCGCCCGCTGACGGTTGCACGGTTCGCCCTGTGTGCCGTGATGGCCGTGTTTCTCGGGCTCCGAGCCGCCGCGGTGACGGTCCCGATGCGGTGGCAGGCGGCCGTCTACCTGTTCGGGATGGTTGCGATGAATCTTCCACACGGCGGGTACGAACACGTCTCGAACCTGCGACAGCGCGGCCTCTCATTTCAGTCGCGGTACCTCGCACTGTATCTCGGAGGGAGTGCGGCATTTGTCGGCCTCTTTTTCGTCGCGCCGGTGGCTGGCCTCACACTCGCCTGTGGCGTCGCGGTCGCAAAAGGCGGACACGGCGGCCTGCACGTCATGGACGTGACGACCGGGACGGGACACCTCCGGACGCGGCCACAGCGTGCCCTCGCCGCCGCCGTCCGGGGTGGAGCGGTGATGCTCGTCCCGGTCGTTGCGTTTCCGGACACCTTCCTCGCGTTCAGTTCCCTGATGGTCGGCATCTTTGACCCCGGCGCGCTCGCGCCGTACACTGCTCACGTCCAGACGACACGGCTCCTCGCCGGTGGCGGGTTCGCGCTGGCGGCTGTCACCCACCTCGGTCTGGGGTTCCGGCGGCGCGATGGGAGCGGGTCGTGGGCGGCCGACGCCGTGGACACGCTTTTGCTGTCGGGGTACTTTCTGGTCGTCCCGGTCGTGGTTGCGGTCGGGGTGTACTTTCCGGCCTGGTATACGGCCCGGCAGGTCGCCCGGGAGGTCGAGATCGACGGCCGGGAGAGCCGGCACGACTCCGAGGAGGGGGAAGCCGACATCCTCGGCTTCCTCGGGGCCGACGACAACCGTATCGTCACGCTCGGTGCGTGGGGTGTCCTCGTTGTTGGGAGCGTCGCGACCGTCGGGTTAGCCACACTGGTCTACACGCTCTCACCGAACCCGCTCGGTGGGGCACCCCCACTCGTCGGTGCCGTCGCATTCTGGAGTGTCTTCGTCAGCATCATCGCCCTGCCCCACGTCGTCGTCGGGTCGTGGCTCGACCAGGACGGCGGCATCTGGTACGTCCCCTGATACTGCCGGCTGTCCCGTCGTGAGGATACTCGCCACCCCTGGATGGCGAGACCGTTACCAGACGTGCACCCGGGAGTGTGAGGGCCCGTGGCCGCCCCAACTGCGGGGGTCCGGCCCTCCGTCGACGGCGGCCACCCGGCCACCGGTGTGAGTGCGGTGAGTACTGTGTATGACGGGTCCGTGCCACACTCCCCTCCAGTGCTCTGTTCGGGGCCGCTGACTCGCCGTCAGTCCGCGTCGCCTGCGGTGTCGGTCGGCTCGACGGTGACCCCGGAGTGCTTGAACTCGGGGATCCCCGCGACCGGGTCAAGCTCGTCGCCGGTGAGCGTGTTGACGAGTGGGTCGGCGGAGTGGAACGTACAGAAGGTCACGCCCTGCGGTACCGCGGCCGTCACGTCGGCGGTGACCGTCACCGCACCACGCTCGTTCGAGACTCGAACCGTATCCCCGCTCTCGATACCGCGGTCCGCGGCGTCGTCCGGGTGTATCTGTAGTGTCTCCTCACCCCGCATTGCGGTCAACCGCTCCGAGCGACGGGTTAATGCCCCGCTGTTGAAGTGCTGGAGGACGCGACCGGTCGTCAGCGTAAGCTCGTCACGCCCTAATTCGTCGGCCGGCGGCACGGGGTCTACGATATTCAGTGGCGCGGTTCGCTTGCCGTTTGCGAACGTTGTGGCGTGTAACACGTCGGTCCCGCCGCTGTCGTCAGCCGAAACCGGCCAGCGCTGGTAGCCGTCGCCGATCTCGTCGTAGCTCATCCCCTCATATATCGGCGTGATGCGCGCGAGTTCGTCGAAGACCGCCCGTGGCCCCTCGTAGTCGAACGCGTCGGGGTACCCGGTGAGTCGACGAGCCATCGCTGTGAGCACGTCAAGGTCCCGGCGGGCGTTGCCTGGGAGGTCGGCGTTGGGACGCATCCGCATCACCCGCCGGTCCGTATTCGTCACCGTCCCTGCCTTCTCCGCCCACGCGCTCCCCGGCAACACCACATCAGCGTGGGTCGCGGTCTCGGTCTCGAACAGGTCGATGACGACACAGAACTCGAGCCCCTCGAACGCGGACGCTACCGCGGACGTGTTCGGTTCGGTGACCGCAGGATTCTCACCAAAGACGATAGCCGCCCGCACGTCGTCGCCGAACCTGTGTGTCGCCTCGACCTCGGTGTGTCCCGGCTCGGCCGGCGGAGTAACGCCCCACTCCGCGGCGACGCGTTTGCGGGCCGCCGGGTCGGTGACGGGCTCGTAACCCGGGAGCACGCCCGGCAGCCCGCCCACGTCACTTGCCCCTTGGACGTTGTTCTGGCCGCGGAGTGGGTTCACGCCTGTTCCCGGTCGGCCGATATTTCCCGTCAACAGCGCGAGATTGAGCAGGGCGTGAACGTTGTCGGTCCCACAGCGGTGCTGGCTGGTTCCCATCCCCGTGATGACGGCGGCACTGTCGGCCTCGCCGTAGGCGCGGGCGGCCTGGCGGACGGTCTGTGGGTCGACGCCTGCGCGCTCCGCGTATGCCTCGATGTCGACCGCTGCGAGGTGGTCTCGGAGCCGGTCGAACCCGGTCGTCCGCTCCGCGAGGAACGCGTCGTCGACGAGGTCCTCCTCGACGAGCACCGCAGCGACGGCGTTCAACAGTTCGATATCCGTCCCGGGCTGCAGGGGAAGATGAAAGTCAGCGGCGTCGGTCGTGTCGGTTTTGCGTGGGTCGACGTGAATCAGCGTCGCCCCATCACGGACCGCCGGAAGGAGGTACGACCGGAAGGCAACCGGGTGTTGCTCGGCCGGGTTCGCCCCGTTGACGAACAGACAGTCCGTCTCGGCGAGGTCTCCGAGCGTGTTCGTCATCGCACCCGCCCCAAACCGGTCGCTCATCGCCGCGACTGTCGATGAGTGGCACAGACGCGCACAGTTGTCGATGTTGTTCGTGCCGAGGACGCGCGCGAACTTCTGGAGGACGTAGTTCTCCTCGTTCGTGCAGTTCGAGGAGGCGAAGAACTGCACGGCATCCGGGCCGTACTCGTTGACCACGCGGCCAACCCCGTCGACGACGCGGTCTAGCGCCTCCTTCCACGGCGCCGTGACGAAGCGGCCGTTGTGCCTGACGAGCGGCTCTGTGAGCCGGTCGTCGTGAGTGACCACGTCGAAGGCGGCTACCCCCTTTGGACAGACCTCGCCACGGTCGTTCACGGGCCCTTTCACCCCGGTTGCGCCCCCGTTGCCGGCGTACTCCAGCGTACAGCCGACGCCACAGAACGGGCAGACCGTCTGTCGCCCCTCGAAGCTTCGCTCGGGTGTGTCGTCCGGTCCCGACATGTCGCCTCCTTTGACCGTCACAGCCGTTCCAGTATAGCCAGCTTGTGAGGGGTGTTTAAGCCCGTGCCGGCTACCCGCCTCGTCTCACCTGAACACCGTGTCGTTGCTCACCGGAGTGAGAGCGCGACCAAACGAGTGGACTCCGGCGGTTACGAGGCAAGCGACGAACGCAATCGTCCCGAGCTTGCCGCCGAGCCCGACGAAGTAGGGGACTGTCTCGACAAACACCGCGCCGGACGTTGCTCCAGCGAACAGCATCGCGCCGAGACCGGGGATCCGCTCCGGGGTTGCCATCCCCACGAACGACCCGCAGAAAGCAACGGCTGCAATCGTGTCGCCGGCGGTACCAACCGGTAGACAGACCACCCCGGCGACCAGCCCCACGACAGCCGACCCGACGACGGGACCGTGGCCCAGTCTGACAGTTATCAGGGACGTTGTGATAGCTGCGACCGCGGCGGTCGGAACGAGCGTTACCGCGAGGTCCGTTCCCGGCACCGACCCGGTTCCGGGAGAGAGTCCACCGGCCGTGGCGACGGTCAAACAGCCGACGAACGCAGTCGTCCCGAGCGTCCCGCCAAATCCGCTGAATACCCGCTTTGCCGAGACAAAGACAACGGCAGCGACGCCGCCGGCGACGGTTACTGCAGTAAGGTTAGCACCACCAGCCGGTGTGGTCATTCCGACGAACGACCCGCAGTACGCCGGCACGCTGTACGTCTCGGTGACCAGGTGTGTGCACAGGCCGACGAGCGCGGACGCAATCACTGCCCCGGTGCCCACCTCAACAGAGAGCAGGTAGGTGAGTGGTGCCGCGAGCGCAACGGCAGCCGCGTTGCTGAGGTCACGTCTGTGCAGGTCGAACCCACCGGTCCGCAGTGCCGACCGGACCTCGCGGACGGTGACACCGCCGAATGCTATCATGGCGATGACAGAAACGACCCCCACGGCCAACACCGCCCCATCGGCATCGTGTTCAGGCGCACCTCCAGCAACCGCGGCAAGCATCACCGCGGCTCCCACGCTACTGAGTGTGATGGCAGCGGCCGCGTGAATGGTCCGTCCCACAGGGACATATCCGTGCGACTCTCCGATACAGGCCACCCCACAGTACGGTGGGTGCTCTCGGCGCGGGAGGGGTCGCCGACCCCCGCCGCCCCGCTGGTCGGGTCGATACAACCCCGACGTCGCCGGTGTATGCGGCTGTTGGCGTGCCCTCAAACGCCTCCGGCGGCTGCCGGAGACAACTCACCCTCTGATCGGGCGGAGTCGCCGCCAGTACCGAGTAACACTGTCGGCTGTCCCGTCGTGAGGATACTCGCCACCACGGGATAGCGAAATTCCTCGTAACGGCACAGCCGGCAGCATCAAACTGTTGGGGGGAGAGGCGTGACCATGCCAAGCGGCCCCCAACGGTGGGCGAGTGGACCCTCGGGAATCCCGTGGGCTCGGGGTCGGCCACGGAACCAAGGACCCATCCTGGTGTTCGGGGTAGTCATACCAAAGCTGCTAGCCACAGTATGGTGGGTGGTGTCATCAGGGGGGGACACCTCACGAGGATGCCGGCCAACACCGGCGCGAGCGGTCCACGGTACTCGGCCGAGACCACGTCGACGGGAGGCGCCTCGAACCGGCGTGGTTCACAGAGCGGTCGTCGCTCCCGGTTTGTTACCACCCTGAAGGGGGTTGCGGCCGGCAGCGGTCCCGACCGGCCGATGCGGGTTTGAGGCCCGACGCGACCGTCAGGAGGGGGCCGCCATCGCTCACACGCGTCAGTGGGTCGCTGACGGGGGTGTTTTTTATTTATATTCCCGCTGTACGTACTATCAGATGGAGGGTGACGGGATTCTCCCGGAGCAGGTCCGGTCGCGATATGCGGTAAAGCTTCTCGCTATCTCGCTGTTGGTCACTGCCGTCATCGTTGCTGGCGGGGTAATAGTGGCAGGTCAGGTCGCTGACCGGGTCACCGCGGAGCAGTTAGCGTCCGTCGAGGGCAATGCGGAACTCGAGGCGGAGAGCCTCGCCAGGTGGTTCGAAGGCGAACAGGAGTCGGTCCGGTTGCTGTCCGCACACCAAGGCGTCGACCCGTCGAACCGGACGCGAACCGAGAACACGCTTGCCAGGGAACTCAACCGAACATCCGACGACCTCGTCAGCCTGCACGTCGTCGAGCGACCAACGGCACAGCCATCGAACGGGACGACAGAGCGGGTAATCGCGAGCACCGACGACCTGGCCGGCGAGCAGTTGGCTGCGACCGAAATCGACTGGGGTGAGACTGTAACCGGCGAAGAGGTCGCATTCGAATTTGACAGCACGACCGATACGCTCGTTTCGTGGGTCTATCTGGACAACGGTAACATGTCGGTCGCGATCGGCTCACCGACGCGGGACGGCGACCACGTCCTGGTCGGTGAGTACCATCCGAGCACCCGGGTCGCGGCGGCGGCTGATGCGATCGAGGGGACGAGTACCGTCGTTCTCGGCGGCGTGAGTGGGTACGTGATGTTCGAGAAGGACAGTCCAAACGAATTTCGCCCGTACAAGGGTGAATCGACCGCGACCGCGGTGGAGTCCCGGATCGAGAACCGCCCTGACCAGTTCGCGCCGCTCAGCGGGGCCGAACTGGCCGAGACGGAGGTGAGAGGCTATCACAGCGTCCCGAGTGAGGGTGTCAACTGGGTCGTCGTCAAGGAGGTCCCCAGGTCGACTGCACTCGCTGTGACCAACCAGATTCAGAGCGACCTGGCGGTGCTGATCGGAGTCACATTTGTCGGGTTTCTTCTGGTCAGCGGGATCATCCACGTCGGCCCAATCAGGTCGATCAGACGGCTATCGGCTCAGGCCGAAGCGGTCGCCGAGGGCGACCTGACAGTCGACATTCCGAGCGAGGGCCGGGTCGACGAGGTTGGCCAACTCAGGTCGAGTCTGCTCAAGACAAAGACATATATCGAGACGATCACCGAACAGGCCGAGCGGATTGCCCGGCGAGAGTTCGACGACGGCCCGCTCGACGAGGAGATTCCGGGGCCCGTCGGCGAGGCGATGACCGACATGCACGACGACTTAGAGCGGTTTGTCGAGGAACGCGAACAGCGCGAACAGCGGCTCGAAGTCTTCAACCGACTGCTCAGACACAATCTCCGGAATCGGCTCGACGTCATCAGGAGCCACGCGGAACAGTTGGCCGACCGGACGGACGGTGACGACGCCGAGGCCGTGCTGAGGGCAACAGACCGGTTGGCGGCAATCGGCACCCGCGCCCGGCGGATCGACCGCCTGATGACCCGTGACCCCGAGCCAACGACAGTCGACCTCACGTCGGTGGTATCCGACCTCGTTTCGGAGGTCGAATCCGGCGACATCGCGGTCGAGATCGACTCCCCGTCGACGGCGACGCTCCGGACTGATGCCGAGATACTGCGAACAGCACTGCTCAGCCCGCTGGAAAACGCGGTGAAATACGCGGAGTCGGAGACAACTGTCTCGGTAGCGTCGACAGCCGACGGCTACAGGATAACGGTAAGCGACGACGGCCCCGGCATTCCGGCGATGGAACTCGAGACGCTGGCCGCCGGAACCGAAACAAAACTTCAACACGGACGCGGACTCGGCCTCTGGCAACTGAAGTGGGGGGTCAGGAAACTCGACGGTGAGATCTCATTTCAAACCGACGACGGCACAACGATCGGGATAACGCTCGACGACCTCACCGCTCACAGCGAGTCTACTGAACGGCCGATTAGCGGTGTAGACGGTCCGTAGTGGTGCCGGGGTCCTGGGTAGCAGACCAACGCAACCTGAGCGGTGACCCGTCGCTCAGTGCTGGCATCACGGGACGGGGGTGTCCGCGATGAGCCGGTATCTCTGTTCCTAGTCGCACGGTCTTGGGGTAGGACGCCGGGACCAGTCCCGGAGGGGAGTAACACATAGGGTCGTCTCTCGGGGAGCTGTCACCGCCTGAGACAAAACAGGCAGCCAGGGCCGAACCGGTGGCGCACCGTCCGGTAATCGTCTACCAGTCCAATAACGGGCGGTATCCCGGTTCCATAGGTGTAGCCAAACCCGCGGGCAAATATGACAGATTCGTTTTGGACGCCGAAAGTAGTAAGTGTCGTGTTAGCATTACACACGGATCGTGATGCGCGCAGCAGTTCTCCAAGACCACGGCGAACCGCTCGAAATCACCGACGTAGACACACCGGAGGTAACGCCGGACGGAGCGGTCGTAGAGCTAGAGGCCTGCGGGATCTGTCGGTCGGACTGGCACGGCTGGCAGGGCGACTGGGACTGGCTTGATATCCAGCCACAGTCCGGCCAGATTCTCGGCCACGAGCCTGCCGGCCGTGTCGCGGCCGTCGGTGACGAGGTCGAGCGTGTAGACGAGGGAGCCCACGTCGCCGTCCCGTTCAACCTCGGCGATGGCTCCTGTCCGCAGTGTCGTAACGGCCACTCGAACACCTGCGAAAACGTCGTTCCGCTGGGGTTTGTCGAGACCGCTCAGGGTGCCTTTGCCGAGGAGGTGTTCGTCCCGAACGCCGACCACAACCTCGTCGAGTTACCCGACAACGTCTCCTCGGTCGACATGGCGGGGCTCGGCTGTCGGTTCATGACATCCTTTCACGCCCTGGCACACCGCGCGGATGTCGAGGCCGGCGACTGGCTCGCCGTCCACGGCTGTGGCGGGATCGGGCTCTCGGCGGTCCACATCGCCGACGCCCTCGGGGCGAACGTCGTCGCCGTCGACCTGACCGACGAGAAACTCGGGAAAGCCGAGCAACTCGGCGCCGACGAGACGGTCAACGCCGAGGAGGTCGGGGACGTGCCCGAGGCCGTCCAGGAGGCAATCGGCGGCGGCGCGGACATCAGTCTCGACGCGCTGGGCGTTGCCGAAACCTGCCGGAACTCCGTGTTGAGCCTGGGTACCCGTGGCCAGCACATCCAGGTCGGGCTCACGACACAGGAGGAGGAGGGAACGGTCGCTCTCCCCACCGACGCGATGGTGATGCAGGAGATCGAGTTTATCGGCTCGCTGGGGATGCCACCGACCCGCTATGACGAGATCTTCCGACTGGTTGCCACCGGCAAACTCGACCCCAGCAGTGTCGTCTCAAAGACGGTTGCACTCGACGATGTCAACGCCGAACTCGAAGCGATGACCGACTTTGGTACCGTCGGTATCCCCGTTATCGACTCGTTCTGAGCGGCACTGACCACCACCGGAGACTCACCGACCCACGCAAGCTGATGACAGAACCACACAATCTCACCGACTACGAGACCGCCTACGAGGGCTTCGAATGGGACAGCATCTACGCGGAGGCCGACTGGGACGCACCGGCGCAGATCAACATCGGCCACGAGACCTGTGACCGCCACGGGGACCGCCGCGGTCGAATCGCGCTCTACCACGTCGATACGGCGGGTGAGCTGACGACAGTCCCCTTCTGGGAACTCGCGGAGCGGTCGAACCGGTTTGCGAACGTGCTCAGCGACCTCGGGGTTGAGCGAGGCGAACGCGTGTTCAGTTACATGCCGCGTATCCCCGAGCACTACGCCGCAGTTGTCGGGACGCTCAAGCACGGCGCGGTGTTCGGGGGGATCAACGAACGGTTCGGTCCCGAGGGGATCAGCTATCGCCTCGAGGACTGCGACGCGAGCGTGCTGGTCACGACCAGCGAGAACCGTGATACCGTCGCCGAGGCGCTGGAGGACGCCCCGAGCGTCGAACACGTTCTCGTCGTCGACCGCGGAGACGGGGTCGAAGCCACCGACATCGACCTCAGGGACGCACTCGCGGACGCGGGCCGAGAGTTCGAGACGGCCGAAACCGCCGGCGAGGACGACGCGCTGCTGTACTACACGAGCGGCACAACCGGGCAGGCAAAGGGCGTGCGTCACAAACACCGCTGGCTGGCGGGCGTCGCCGCGACCCAGCGGCAGGCCGTCGACCTCCAGGAGGGTGACCTCTACTGGTCGACGGGAGACCTGGGCTGGCTGACGGGCCTGATCAACACCCTCGGCGCGTGGTTTTGGGGTGCCTCGGTGTTCACATACGAGGGCGAGTTCGAGCCCGAGCCGTGGGTCGACCTGCTCGACGAGTATCCGGTCACGGTGCTGTTCTCGGTGCCGACGGCCTACCGGATGCTCCGCGAGCACGAGGACCTGTTCGCGACGGCGTCGCTAGACCTTCGTCACGCACTGTCGATCGGTGAGCCGCTCTCGGCGGGCGTCGTCGAGTGGGGCGAGGAGACGCTGGGTGTCACCATCCACGACACGTACGGGCAGACGGAGACGGGCAACATGGTCATCAACAACTTCCCGACGATGGAGGTCCGACCGGGGAGCATGGGGCGACCGATGCCGGGCGTCGAGGCCGCTATCGTCGACCCCGACACCGGCGAGGTACTCCCGCCGGGGGAGACCGGCGAGATCGCCGAACGGCCCGAGTTCCCGTGTTTCTTTGCCGGCTACTGGGGGCGCCCGGAGAGGACCGACGGGTGCTTTGTCGACGGGCCGGACGGCGAGTGGTATCTCTCCGGCGACCTGGCAACCCGAGACGAGGACGGCTACTTCTGGTTCGAGGGTCGGGCGGACGACGTGATTATCTCCGCGGGCTACCGTATCGGGCCCTTCGAGGTGGAGTCGACACTGGGCGAACACGACGCCGTCGCCGAGGGCGCTGTCGTGCCCAAGCCGGACGACCAGCGGGGCAACATCGTGAAGGCGTACATCGTCCCCAGTCAGGCCGCCGAGCCGAACCCGGACACCGCGGCGGACATCCAGGAGTACGTCCGAGAGGAGTTGGCGGCCCACGAGTACCCCCGTGACATCGAGTTCGTCGAGGAACTGCCAAAGACCGTCACCGGCAAGATCCGGCGGACAGAACTCCGCGAGAAGGCACAGGCTGAACCCAGCGCCGACGCCTGACCTGTCAGACCAACGAGGCGACATGCCACGTGCTCTCGGGACGACCCGATAGTTTCCTGTCCCGCGGGGCCGGCCGACCCCGGCGACGGCCCAGGATATCCCCGCTGCTACATCCCGACTGTCATCGGGGTTGAACGACCGGAACAACAGCGTCTCTCCAACCGGGCCCTCGTTGGCGGAGTGCACGGACGCCACTCACTCCCGTTGCAGTCGGGAGAACCCCGGGTCAGGAACGTGTCTAACCTCAACAACAAGAGTATCGGGCTTGCGTGTGCTGATTGAGGTGACTACCTATACGATTTCTGAACGTTAGCGTGAGTATTATATTGTTGCGTGTCAACATGTGTCATATGTCGCCCGAAATAGAGGGTAACACAGCAATCGTAACCGGAGCAGGGTCGGGTATCGGCCGGCAGACAGCCAAGCGCTTCGCCGACGAGGGGGCAAACGTCGTCGTCGCAGACATCGACGAGGATGGCGGGCGCACGACAGTCGACATGGTCGAGTCGGCCGACGGGGATGCGACATTCGTCAGAGCCGATGTCACGGAACCGGACGACATCCAGACGATGGTTGACACGGCTGTCGAGACGTACGGCGGACTCGATATGGCGCACAACAATGCCGGTATCGAGGGGAACCAACAGGACGACCTCGCCGACCAGAGCCGTAGCGACTGGGCGCAGGTCATCGATATCAACCTCACCGGCGTCTGGGAGTGTCTCAGACGGGAAATCCGGACGATGGAGGCCAACGGTGGCGGCGCCATCGTCAACACGTCCTCGATTGCCGGCCTCACAGCCGGAGGTACCGCCCCGTACGTGGCCAGTAAACACGGTGTGGTCGGTCTCACACGGGTCGCTGCCTCGGAGTACGCCGACGCCGATATCCGGGTGAATGCCGTCTGTCCGGGCGTGATCGACACCCCGATGGTCGACCGTGCGGAGGAGGCTGACCCGGAGGAACTCCAACAGTTCGTCCAGATGCAACCCATGGGGCGGAAGGGACAACCCGAGGAGATCGCGAACGCAGTAGTCTGGCTGTGCTCCGACGAGGCGTCGTTCGTGACCGGGAACGCCTACCCGGTCGACGGCGGTTACATGGCCCTCTGACCGCCCCGGTCAGCGGGGCGTGCCCCTGAGAGCGTCACCGGGCGACTAGTTGGCACGTACGGGGGGCAGTGACCGGCTCTGACCTGCCGGGCGAAACGGTATTAGGGCGCCTGCCGTCCAGGGCTCAGCCCGATACCGGTTCCTCCGGAGTCCGGACCCCGGACCGACATACCCACCGGTGTGGGTCGGTGTCGGGGAGGGTGTCGGACCGAGCGCTGACACGGCGGTCGCCCAACCGGTCGGGACGGGCACACCGTCTCCAGGGCGATATCTGTGTCTCCGCGGGATGACGTACGACCGACAGCCGCCCTGCCGGCCTGAACGGGTGCCTCAAAGCGGGCGGAGGGCGGAGTCCCGGCCGGCGTGTTCGGGTCGCGGTTAGCGGACACACGACCCACTGCCACCATCATCGCCGGGTGAACCCCCCTCCTGGTCGCCGACGACCGACACGGTCACTCGCCGGCACGGTAGCCCCCCCATCGTGCCCGGAAGCAGCCTTTCCGGGCGGCTACACACCGAACACGCGCCCACGTTCATACGTTCTCTGAGACGTATCTGGCCTCTGTGAGGGCTGTGTCCCGAGTAGAGCGACTCCATCGGTCACCGGTCCTCGGCCGGTGTGTGACCGACAGCTCCGCCGTCCCGGGCGAGTTGAGGAGACGAGAGGCCGGTGTCCGCACCGTCAGGTAGCACCCGACTCGCCGGTAGACAGCTGTTGCTGCACGCGCTCAGCGAGGGCTGCCTCGAACTCCCGGGTCGAGACGACAAACTCGCCGTCGGCGTAGAGAGACCCGTATGCCTCCCGCGCGACGTCAGCGATAAGCCGGTCGCGGACTGCACCGACCGTCGGTGACCGTCTGTCCTCGCGCAACTTCGTCACTGTTCGTTCGATACGGCTGTCCGTGGCGTACTCCGCCGCCAGTTCCGCTGCTGTCCCCGTTACAGGTTCAAGCGTCGCGGTAGCCGCCCCTGGCCGCCACGCCTGCAACCGGCCGCCCGATTTATCCCGAATGAGCACCGCAGCGGCATCGCCGTCTCGCCACCGTGATGCCGGGAAGGCACCGGCCTTCTCGTAACGCCCGAGGTCTGTGTGGGCAGCCCGTGCCTCCTTTGCAACGGCAGGGAGCGTCGGCAGTCCGAGACGCTTGAAGACACCGGACGCGGCATCCGGTGTGAGGAACCCACCGGTCTCGCCGGACCGGACGTCGGTTGCGACGAATGCCGGCAGTGTACTCCAGTCGTAGGTGACACCCTCATTTCGGGTTGCCAGGCCGAAAAACGTCACCCGGTCCGGGTCGTCGGTCGCCCCGTGGAACGCGCCACGGTCGAAGTGTTCGGTGACGAACGCCGCTGCCCGGCGGTATGGCGCTGGGACCGCCTCGACAGCGTCGAACGACTGACCCGCGATAGCGAAGGTGACAAGCCCCGAGGCAGCGACCTGGAAGCGGAGTCGGCCGCCAGTGGGCAACTCCTGGACCCAGAGGTGGCCCGTGAGACCTCCAGCCTGGCCGAGATGTGGTGTCTCCGGGTATGACTTCACGGGTGGAGTATCGCCCCTCGTAACAATAAAGACGACGCGCCGAGTGACTGCCGTGTGAACTGCCCTGCGACACAGTTCACTGGACTGGTAGCTAAGCGGGCCACACAGTGTATGAGCCTCGACAGACCGTCTCACGTGGCGGTTGCGCTGTTAGGCAACAGAGGCTTTGCTATTCGTCTGTTATAGCGTAGTGATGGCCCCCAAACAATCCTCAGACACGAGTTCGATCTACGAGTGGCTGTGCTGTCCGGACTGTGACTCTCGGGACATCATCCGAGGACCGCGAAACGAGCGGGGTGGCGTCAAGATCGAATGCGGAAACTGCGGGACGGCCGGTTGGGTCGGGCTGTGAGCCGAGGGAGCCGCTCTTTCGGTCTGGACGGACACAGGTAGACGGCGGGGCCTGTGTAGACACAGTGACGACTGCCGTAGGCAGGACCCCACGGTGACCGTGCCCTCCGCGTGTCACGGGGGATTTGTTTTATCTGGCGGGCATCCCATAGGAACTCTCAAACCGATGTTTGACGGTGACTCCCTCCTGTCGCGCTGGTCACAGGACACGGCGCTGGGTATCCTTGCTCTCGTTCTGACCGTTGCACTTGAGCTGTGCGGCAAGTACCGGGACTGGTGGTGGTACGACAACGTAGCCCACCTGGGTGCGGGTGTCGCGTTCGGCTCGCTCCTGCCGACCGACGAGTCGACAATCGGGCAGGACCTGGGGGTCGCAGTCGTACTCTCGGTACTTTGGGAGCTCGGCGAATATATATTCGACGTCCGGCCGTGGAACGACGCCCACGAGCGCGAGGGTGACTGGGCGGCCGAGGATACGGTTCTTGACACACTACTCGTCCTCCTGGGGACGTGGTGGGCAGCAGGCGAGAGACAGCGGTCCGGAGGCGACTGAGGGCTCTCGCACGCCTCAGCCACGACCCGAACCCGAACTCCCAGCGCGAGGCAGAGACGCGACGACACGAGCCAGACGACGGTAGTCGTCCGGAACTCGTGTGTGACCGTGTCGACGAGTCGTCCGCTGCCCGAGGGGACGGAGTGATGGGCACACCGGGTCATCCGCAAGCACCGCCAGTTCGGCCGAGGAGGCAGCGACGCCGCCAAACTGGGCACGCGTTTTCGATCGAATACGGTACCAGCCGTCACCGTCTCGGCCCGACACAGGGCCTCTGTCGGGCGGGCTCGTCACCGGCCCTGTCACGCGAACTCGGTACGGTGGCGCCGGTGTGGCGGGAGTCAGAGAGCTCCGGAGTCCGGTCGGTACGGCCGGGTTACTCGCGGCTCAGTCCGGCGGTGTCGAACTCGAACCGGGCGCCGCCATCCCGCCCGTCGGTGACTGTCACCTCCCAGCCGTGAGCTTCGGCGATTCGTCTGACAACTGTGAGACCAAAGCCCGTCCCCTCAACCACCGACGTCTGCCCCGGCTGAAAAACCTCCTCACGTTCCCATGCCGGGATACCTGGCCCGTCATCCTCGACGTACAGACAGTCGTCGCCAGCACGCCCGACCCGGACTGTCACGTTGTCACCGCCGTGTGTCACAGCGTTGCTAAAGAGGTTCTCGAACACGTGTTTGAGCCGGTCGTGGTCGCCCTGGACAGTCCCCACATCCTCGACCGCAAGCGTCGCGTCGGCTGTCTCGACCCCCGCCCAACACCGCTCGACCAGGCCGGTGAGCGAAACTGTGTTCATCTCACTGATCGTCTTTCCCTGTCGGGCGAGTGTCAGTGTATTCTCGATGATACCCTCCATCCGTTCCAGTGCCGTCGTGATCGGACCGAGATGCTCCGCGGACCTGTCGTCCTGCTGTTGCAGGATCGCCGCCCGCGCCTGAGCGACGTTGAGTGGATTCCGGAGGTCGTGGGAAACGACGCTCACGAACTCGTTGAGCCGTTCGTTCTGTCGCTGGAGTTGTTCCTCACGCTCCCTGTGCTCGGTGACATCGGTAGAGAGGCCGATGAGCCGCCGTGGCTCCCCGTCCCCGTCCGTCATGACCTGGCCGGCGGCTCGGACCCACCGCAACGGCTCCCCGTCGGGAACAACCCGCACCTCGACCGCGTAACTAGAGCAGTTCTCGATAGCGGTGCGATACGCCGTTTCGAGTCTCTCCCAGTCCTCCGGATGGACCGGGCCCGCGAACTCCTCGAATGTGCCGGCGAACTCGCCCGGTTCGTAACCCCACAGCCGCTGGGCCCGCTCGTCCCAGTGTAACTCCTCGGTCTCCAGGTCCATCTCCCAGACGGCCGCATCGGCTGCATCGAGCGCCAGCGAAAGCGCCTCTCTGGTCCTCAGGAACTCCCGCTCACGTCTACGACGCTCGGCCGTGTCGTGGGCGACAACGACCAGTGCCGAGACACCCCCCTCCTCACCGGTGACAGGCCTGACTTCGCCGGTAACACTCCGGACACTGTCTCCAAACTGTACCCCTGTGGTCTCGTACTCCACGCGCTCGCCGCCGGCAGCCCGTTCGACCCAGCGTCTGACATCCGACTGCAGCCCCTCGTCCCACCACGGTGTCTCCCAGAGGAGGGTGTCAGTCACCGCCTCACGGGTGGCGTCGACCTGGTCCATCGCAGTCTCGTTTGCGGCACGGACCCTGCCGTCCGGGTCGAGGACGATCATAAGATGGCCTGCGTCCTCGAATATAGCCTCGAACAGAGGGGTCTCCTGTGCGCGCCGGTGTGGCGGGTCCCCCGGCTCGTCGATGGCACGCCCGACCCGGTCGGTCAGGAGTTCGGGGCGGTCCACACAGGCCGTGGTCGGCACGTACTCGGTGACGCCGGCCGAGACCGCTTCGCTCGCGACGACCCCGTCACCCTCGGCGGTGACCAGGACGAACGGGAGGTCCCCCTGGCTCTCGCGGACGAGTCTGAGGAACTCGACGCCGTCTCGCCCGGGCAGGTCGTACGCGGAGACGACACAGTCAAAATCAGCAGCGGCAAGTTCCGCTACGGCGTCGTCGGCGCTGCTTGCACTCCCGACCTGAAACTGCCCGCCCGCCGCGTGACGCAGTTCACGCTCGAATGCCACCTGACCCGACTCCGCACCCACAGCTAGAATACTGATATCCTGAGGTCCGCTCATGTTCCATCTACGGGAGCGAGCTATATAAGCCGGGGCAAAGTATCGCCAGTGATAATCCAGCGAGGGGGTGCTCTCGCCGCCGCCGGCCACGCACCCAGCCGTTAGCGCGGCCGGTCGTCTGCTAACGTTTAACACGATATCCGGCGTAGCGGACGGTGGCATGTCGACAGAGACAGACGCCTCGCGCAAGGGGTACGCCATCTTCGTGGAGGAGATCACCGACTGGGACCGCTACCTGGAGGAGTATCTGCCAGCAGCAGGCGAGGTAGTCGACGACCACGGGGGCACGTTGACCGTCTGGGACAGCGACCCCGACGTGGTCGAGGGGGAATGGGACCACAATATGACGGTCGTTGTCGAGTTCCCGTCGGTCGAGGACGCCCGTTCGTGGTACGGGGACCCCGCCTACGAGGAGGTCAAGCAGGTCCGGCACGAGGCGTGTGAGTACTCGCACGCGATACTCACGGCCGAGTTTTCCGAGGCGGACCTGCCCGGATAGTCACCCGGTTCAGCCTGCCCAACCGACGACTGTGGGCCCGATACAGTTCGACCAGGTGGGTCCGAACTGCCCCACACTCCGCTCGAACCCCGCTGGTCTCGAACCCGCCAACGCCGGCGAAGGGGCTGCCCGACCCGCTCAGGCCGGCAACACCGGGGGGCTACCTGCACACGGGGTGAGGCGGGTGCGTTCCCCCCGACACGCCACGTGACCGTTGTGCGGTAGCCAGGTCACGTATCAGGAGGCGCGGGTGGCGTGGCGTGTGTTTATCGGGGCGACTCGTCCTCACTCACGTTTACCCCGGCCTGTCGCAGCGCCGCCCGGAGCGGTTCGATATCCCCGTGTGTATGGCTGAGGACGTGCAAAACAGTATCTGCGAGGTCTGCGACCGAGTCGTCGTCGACCTGCACCTCGACGAGACCGCGGTCGCCTCGCAGCCGAACCGTCTTGACCGTCGGCGCGTCGTGAATGAGGCCGGTCTCCTGGAGAAACCCGGCCTCGGCAGGGTAGTCGCGGTCGAGCTGGTCGACGCCTGCCGACGTGATCTGGTAGAGGTCGCGGTCGACCTCGGTGACCAGTCCGGCCGCGCTGCACGCGGCGAGCGTCTCCGCAACGGCCTGCTCGCCGCGGCCGGTCTGCTGGCAGAGGTGGTGACTGTTCGACCGCCCGTGTGCGAGGACCTGTAGCACGTCCTCCGTGTGCTCGTCGACGTCCATGACGGTAAGACGCACCGAGGCGTTACATACCCTGGTGTGAGACGAGTCGTGCCTCGACGGCCCCCTCCAGCGCACATCCCGTTCGGAGTTTCGCTGTGGGCCGACACGCCGGGGTAGCTCACCCGGGACACCGGCCTGTGGGACCCGGAGCCACGTGGGTCCGCCCGCGGACGGTCGCCGGACCCTATC
>CAZQZE010000009.1:0-21036 GCA_964597715.1 uncultured Halobacteriales archaeon | reverse complement strand
CCCGGGAGAACATGGGGCGGTACTTCGGCCGGATGTACCAGGCCCGGTATCTGGCCGGCGTGGCCGCCGGGATGGTCACCGAGGCGGACACGCTCGGCTACGTCGCCGCCTTTCCCATCCCCGAGGTCGTCCGGGGGATCAACGCCTTTACGCTCGGGGCCGCGAGCGTCAACGAGGCCGTCACGACGAAGGTCCGCTGGACCAACGACTGGTACGACCCGAACGTCGAGCAGGAGGCCGCCGAGTCACTCATCGAGCAGGGCGTCGACGTGATGGCCCAGCACCAGGACTCCCCGGCTGCGGTGCGGGCTGCCTCCGACGCGGGTATCTGGGCGACCGGCTACGACGCCCCAATGGCGGAGTTCGCCGGCGACGACTATCTCACCTCGCCCGTCTGGGACTGGGAGGTGTTCTACGCACCAACCCTGGAGGCCGTCCGCAACGGCGAGTGGACCGCCGACTTCTACTACGACGGGCTCGACAGCGGTATCGTCGCGCTCGACGAGTTTGGTGCGGCGGTCCCCGACGAGGTTACCTCCGAGGTCGAGAGCCAACGGTCGGCGCTCCGGAGCGGTGACCTCGACGTCTGGGCGGGCTCGAAGTTCGCCGGCGAGTCGGAACAGTTCCGTTTCCAGGAGATGGGCAGCTACGTCCAGTCCGTCGAGGGCTCCGTGCCGAGCTGAGACGGCCCGGCGGCGACCGGCGCTCCGCCAGCCCTTTGCGCGCCGGCCCGGACACCCAGGCATGCACCGGCTCCGTGACTCTGTCTTTCAGGCACCGATCGTCGACAAGGACGGCTACACATACCTCGTTCACCCACTCTCGAACTGCGTGCCGGCGCTGGACCCGGCGCTGTTGCGCGAGACTGTCGTCCGGGTCACCCGGCTCGCCCGGCTGGAGACTGTCGACAAGATCGTTACCCCGGAGGCGATGGGGATCCACATCTCCACTGCGGTCTCGCTGTCGACTGACCTCCCGCTGGTCGTCGTGCGCAAACGGGAGTACGGTCTCGACGGGGAGGTCGCCCTCTCGAAGTCGACGGGGTACTCCGAGGGCGAGATGTATATCAACGATATCGAGCCGGGTGACCGGGTGCTCCTGCTCGATGACCTCATCTCCACGGGCGGGACGATGCGTGCCATCGTCGAGGCACTCGAGGGGGTCGGCGCCGAGGTGGCCGACATCGTCGTCGCCATCCGCAAGGTCGGCGGCGAGGACGCACTGGCGGGTATCGACCACCCCGTCAAGACACTGATCGACATCCGCGTCGACAGCGACGGTGTCGAGGTGGTCGACGAGATGACCACAGCCGGCGCCGACTGAACGGGGCGCCCGTCCGGGACGCTCCCGGGCTGTGGCCGGACTGTCAGTCGCCGCCCGGTCGACTGTCTCGGACGGCCACCCGGTCACGCCACACGGCGGCAGACAGGGCGAGGGTTCAAATCCGAGGGCGGGACCACCGGACGTGTGTCGTTCGTACTCGGGCGCCGGAGCGAGGACGGGGGCGGACCGGCGGGTGTGCTGGGTCACTTCCTGGCCCGCGACGGGAGCCGTGGGGCGCGGGTCCGGGTCGACCTCGACGGCCCGCACGCCGCCCTGGTCGTCGGCAAGCGTGGCGCCGGAAAGTCGTACACGGTCGGCGTACTGGCGGAGGCACTGGCTGACGCGGCGGGTGTCGCGCCCGTCGTCGTCGACCCGATGGGGGTGTTTGCCGGGCTGGCCGACTGCGGCACGCGGGCCGTCGAGGAGCCTGCTGTCGCCGCCGGAACGCTGTCCCCGGCGGCGTGGTGTGACCTGCTCTCGCTGTCCCCGGAGGGGGCGGTCGGCGGGCTCGTCTGGGAGGCCGCGACGGCCGCGGACACGCTCGCCGGGATGCGCGAGACTGTCGACGCGGTGGCGGCCCCGGCAGGTGACCGACGGGCCGCCGCGAACCACCTCCGGCTCGCGGCGTCGTGGGGTGTCTTCGACCCTGAGGGGTTGGACGCCGGCGGGCTGGCCCGGCCGGCAGGGACGGTACTCGACGTCTCCGGGCTGGCGGCCGCGCCGACAAACGCGGTGGCCCGGGCGGCTGCGGACGCGCTCTACCGGGCCCGTGTCGACGGGACACTCGGGCGGCTGCCCTGGCTGCTGGTCGACGAGGCCCACGCCCTCTTTTCGGGGGTTGCCGGCCCCGGCCTCGAGCGACTGCTCACCCGCGGACGGGCACCCGGGGTCAGTCTCGTCGCAGCCACCCAGCGCCCGAGCGCGCTCCCGGGGGCCGCGGTCTCGCAGGCGGACCTGCTCGTCGCCCACCACCTGACCGCGGGGGCGGATATCGACGCGCTCCGGCGGACCCGTCCGACGTATCTCACGGACCTGGGCGACCGGCTCCCGGAGGGGACCGGCGAGGCGCTCGTCGTCGACGAGGCGACCGAGACGGCGCACACCGTCACTGTCAGGCGGCGCCGGACACCACACGGCGGTGACAGCCCCAGCGCAAGCGCCCTGGCGGGGGAGGTGGACTGACGGGCTACCGACCGTCGGCCTCGCCGGCGCTGTCCCCCCGCCGCCACGCTGCGCGACGCCGGTGGGTAGCCGCGACCGCCCCCGGGTCGAACGCGCCGTCCTCGCCGACACCCGTCACGACGCCGGCCGGTGTCACGTCGAAGGTTGGGTTCCGGACGTCGAGTTCCGGCCGCCCGTCGCCGCCCTCGCGGACCTCGCCGGGGCCACGCGGTTCGAGTTCCACCGCTGCTCTCCGGCTGACCTTGTCGACCGACGCCGCGACGACGACGTCGACACCCGCGCGAGCCGCCGAGAGGGCAGCCCCACGGGTACCGGCTTTGTTGACGACGCGCCCGTCCGGGAGGACTGCGTCGGCGCCGACCAGCAGGGTGTCGGCCCCCCACTCGACGAGCTGGTGGGGAAACGCCGCGTCGGTGGTCAGTGTCACCGCCGCGTCCAGCGCCTCCGCGGCAGCCTCGGCGACGCCAACCCCCTCGCGGCCGGGGCGGGACTCGGCGACCAGCACCGCGTCGGGTGTCGCGCAACCGAGCGTCGCCCGGACGGTGCCCGACTGCGAGAGCGTCGCGACCCGGCCGCCGACGCGCTCAGCCGCGCTCGCGGCCGCCCGCTCGTCGGCCCGGAGCGCCCGCTCGATACCGGCCGTCGCTGCCGCCTCCAGGGCGACCGGTGTTCGGCTGTCGGCCCCGTGGACCGCGCGGTCAACCCGGGTCGCGATAACCGGCATCGCGGTCCGGGCCGTCGCCAACTCGCGGGCGAGACCGGCTAGCCGCGGCCAGCCGGCCCCCGGGTGTCCGTTGCTGTGCGCTCTGTCCGCGCTCTCGGCACACAGCGCCGCCTCGTCCCGGAGCGTCTCCAGGGCCCGCACCGAGAGGGCCGCCGAACCGTGTTCCGCGTCGCCGGCAACCGTCGCAACGCCGGGTCGGACACGGTCGTACGATGCCCACAGGCCCGTGACGGTCTCCCGCCGGAGGATGGCGGTCGGCGGCACCCACTCGTGGGTCCCGGCCCCCCGGTCGGGCTCGACCGTGCGGGTCCGGCAGTCGAACAGATAGGGGTGGACGAGCCACTCCCCGTCCTCGTCGCTGACCTCGACTGGGTCGCCGGCCCGGACGAGCGCGAGGTCTGTGGCGTCGAGCCCAGTCCCCCCACGAACCTCCCTGCGGGCTGCCCTATCGGGGCTGTCCTCGACGTGGCCGGTGACCCCATCCCACAGCCCCTGGCTGGGACCCACCGTCTCGGCCCGGCGAAACAGGAGCACCTCCGCTTCGTTGCGCAGGAAACAACGTACGACCGCCGTCGCCATGCCCGCGGTTTGTGGTCGACCCACTCAAACCTTGCCGGCTCCACGGTGGGCTTGTGTCGGCCGCCCGTCCCGCCTCACATGGAACTGGCTCTCATCAGCGACACCCACATCCCCTCTCGTGCGTCGGCCATCCCCGACGCCTTCCGGGACCGGCTCCGGCGGGCCGACCGCGTCGTCCACGCCGGCGACGTCGACAGCGCTGCGGCACTCGCGGACGTGGAGAACCTGGCGACTGACCTGACGGCGGTGGCCGGCAACACTGACCCCGAGGTCGGTCTGCCGCGGTCGGCGACTGTCGAGGTTGGCGGTGTCACGCTGGCGGTCACCCACGGCGCCGGCTCGCCGCGGGGGTACCAGAGACGCCTGACGGCGGCCGGCCGGGATGTCGACGCGGATGTGGTCGTCGGTGGCCACACCCACGAGCCGCTCGACACCACCCGTGACGGGGTTCGCCTGCTCAACCCCGGGAGCGCGACCGGTGCCTGGCCGGCCGACCTGGCAACCATGCTGACGGCCCGACCCGACGACGACGGCCTCGCGGTCCAGCGCCACGAGTCCCGGTGAGACCGGCGACCAGCCGGTCACCCTCGCGCCGAGTTCGGGTACAGGCCGAGCGCGAACACGCCGGTGGCGGCAGCCCGGGCGAACTCAGCGTCGAGGTCGCGCTCGAGTGGCCGAGCACACGCTGTCGGTGGCTTCAGGGAAGCGCGTCCCAGAGGGCCTCGAGCGTCCGCTCGTCGCGGGCAAACACGGCGAGTGGCCCGTCCGCCCGCCGGTGACAGCCGGCCTCCCCGGCCAGCAACTCGCCGGCGACCTGCTCGCGCTCGTCGGGGTGGAAGGTGAGGTAGCCGTCGACCCGGCCCCGCGCCAGTAGCCCCCAGTAGACGACCGGCGCCCACGTCTCGACGACGCGCTTGCAGACCCCCCGGACCGCCCGGACGCGCTCGCGGTGGCGGTCTCCGAGCGCATCGTCGGCGAGCACCGGCGCGCCGACGACCGACGCGACGGTGGCGTGGGTGGGCGGGACGCTGTCCCCGTCCTCGACGGTGACCGGCCGGCCGTTGTAGGTGACACCGCCGCCTCGCCGGGCGAGGTATGTGTCCTCGAGGACGGGCACCGTCACCGCCGTCACGAGCGGCCCGTCGCCGTCGAGCAGTGTTACCGCGACGCCGAAGGTCGGGACGCCGGCCGCGAAGTTGTTCGTCCCGTCGAGGGCGTCGACCACCCAGCGGTAGTCGCTGTCCGCCTCGCCGCTACCCTCGTGGTGGCCGGACTCCTCGGCCCTGACCGCGTGGCCGGGGTAGGCCTCCCGCAGCACCGACAGCACCCGTCGTTCCGCGCCGCGGTCGGCCGCCGTCTTCACGTCGCCGGCCCCGTACTCGGCGTCGAGCGCCCCCTCCGCGAAGCGATCCCGGAGGAAGGCGCCGGCGTCGGTCGCGGCTTCACGGGCCACCGCGGCGAACCGCTCGCGGTCCTCTCGGTCGCCAGGTGTCGAGATGTCGTCCATACCTGAGTCGGTGACGCGCTCCCAGGAGTGGATTTCGGTCTCGGACGGCGGCTGATGGCCCGCGGACAGCGGGCTTTTAATCGCCCGCACGAAGGGCCGGTATGAACGTCTTCGCCGTCGACGGGTTGCCCGAGGTCGAGCCGGGGGACGACCTCGCCGCGATGGTCGCCGAACGGGTGGACCTGCGGCCTGACGATGTGGTCTGCGTCGCGAGCACGGTCGTCTCGAAGGCCGAGGACCGGCGGGCCGACCTCGCGGAGTACGAGGCCGGCGAGCGTGCGCGGGCCATCGCGACCCAGGCTGCCGCGGAGGCCGGCGAGGGCAAGGACCCTCGCTTTGCGCAGGCGGTCATCGAGGCGAGCGAGGAACTGCTGATGGACCGGCCGATCATGCTCGCGGTCACGCCCTTTGGCCACATCACGGTCAACGCGGGGGTCGACCGCTCGAACGTCCCCGGGGCCGACCTCCTCCTGCTCCCGGCGGACCCGACGGCGAGTGCCGAACGGCTGCGGGAGGGGCTGGGGACGCGCGTGGTTGTCACCGACACCTCCGGCCGGCCGTTCCGGTACGGCCAGCGGGGGGTCGCGCTCGGGTGGGCCGGGCTCCCCGCCGCCCGGGACTGGCGCGGCGAACGCGACCGGGAGGGGCGGGAGATGGAGGCCACCGTCCAGACCGTCGTGGACGAACTCGCCGGGGCGGCCAACCTCGTGACCGGCGAGGGTGCCGGCGGGACGCCCGTCGCCGTCGTCCGGGACTTTGACTTTGGCGACCACGCCGGCGACGACGACCTGTTTCGCACGCCCGACGACGACCTGATACGCCCCGCGGTCCGTGCGTACTACTCGGAGTGAGGGTGGCCGCCCCCAGGGAGTCGACGCCGGGACAGAACCCTCATGCCTGCGCCGGCCCACTGTCCAATAACTGATGGACGCTATCGAACTCACGCCGGAGCACCCTGTTTCGCAACTGCGCGAGTGGGCCGTAACCGCCGAACAGGAGGGCTTCGACACCGCCTTTGTCAGCCACCACTACAACAACCGCGACGAGTTTGTCGCGCTCACCGAGATGGCCCGCGCCACCGACCGACTCCGGCTCGGTCCGGGGATCGTCAATCCCGCCGAGACCCACCCGGTGACGCTGGCCTCGCGGATGGCAACCCTGGACGAACTCGCGGACGGCCGCGGCGTCTTTGGCGTCGGCCCCGGCGACGCCGCGACCCTCTCGAATCTCGGCCTCGACCCCGACAGCCCGCTCCGGCTGGTGCTCGAGACGATGCAGGTCGCCCGGAGACTCTGGAACGGCGAGCGGGTCGACCACGACGGGACCTTCGAGGCGGTCGACGCCGGGCTGAACTACGAGGCGGGCTCAGTCCCCGTCTATGTCGGCGCACAGGGCCCCCACATGACCCGGATGGCCGCCAAATACGCCGACGGTGTGCTCTACAACGGCTCACACCCCCGCGATATCGCGTGGGCGGCCGAGCGCGTCGCCGAGGGGCTCGACGAGCGACCCGCCGCGCGCGGTGACTTTGACTTTGCGGCCTACGCGAGTGTCAGCGTCGCCGACACCGAGGCCACAGCCCGCGAGGCCGCCCGCCCGCCGGTCGCGTTCATCGCCGGCAGCGCCCCCGACCCGGTCCTCGACCGCCACGGGCTTGACCCCGAGCGGGCGGCGACTATCGGTGACCGCATCGCTGCCGGGGAGTTCACGGAAGCGTTCGGAACGGTGAGCGAGGGGATGATAGACGCCTTCTCGGTCGCGGGCACCCCGGAGACGGTCGCCGAGCGGTTCGCGGCCCTGCTGGAGACGGCCGACAGTCTCGTCGTCGGGTCGCCGCTTGGCCCCGAACCGGGCGCGGCTATCGGGTTGGCTCGCGAGGCTCTGCGTCTGGCCCGCCGGTGACGACGTTGGCGGCCGCGCCGAGCGCGAGCACGCCGAAGTAGCCAGCCGACACGAGCACGAACAGCCCGCCGAATGCCATCAGTAGCGCGGACAGCGGGTCGTGGGTGGCGACGACCGCGAACTCGCCGGGCATGTTGAGGACGCTCCGGATGAGCTCTATGAGCAGGTTCACACCCCCTGTTTGCGGCCGGGATTACTTGTGGCTGTCTCTCCGGGCCGGCCGGCCCCGTCACCGCTAAGCCTGTCCGGCCCCCGGTGTGGGTATGGAGAACCGGTCACTCGACGACTTTCTCGACACCGAAGGGTCCGAATCGGGCGAGACGGCGTCGCCCGACCCGGCAGCCGTCGAGCCAGCCGAGACGACGTACGCTGCCGGAACGGGCGAGTGTGCGGCCTGTGGCGAGTCCGTCGGGGAGCGCTGGCGTGGCGAGGCGGGGCTGGTCTGTCCGGCGTGCAAGGAGTGGTGAGGCGGGCAACAGCCGACCCGGGGTAGCTGTGACAGTCACACAGAGGCAGTATCCTTACTAACCCAGGTACCCAACGGACGATAGCACTTCCCCGTGCGAGCGGCGGGCGACGGCCGCCATCGACCCGGGCGCTCGCCACGGTCGCACACACATGACAGACACCGACACGGACACCGAACACGACGCCGAGCAGGGAGACGGCCCGGGACCGACAGCCGGCCGGGGGATCGAGGCGGCGAGCGCGGTCGTCTCCGACGTCGTCGAGAACGTCGAGCGCGTCATCGTGGGCCACCACGACGAGGTCGAACACATCATGACGGGTCTGCTGGGCCGGGGGCACATCCTGCTGGAGGACGTCCCCGGTGTGGGCAAGACGATGCTGGCCCGCGCCGTCGCCGAGTCCTTCGACGGGACGTTCAAGCGCGTCCAGTTCACCCCTGACCTGTTGCCCTCCGACGTTACCGGCGTCAACGTCTACAATCAGAAGACCAACGACTTCGAGTTCCGGCCCGGCCCCATCTTCGGGAACGTGGTGCTTGGCGACGAGATCAACCGCGCCCCGCCAAAGACACAGTCGGCACTCCTGGAGGCGATGGAGGAGGAACAGGTGACCGTCGACGGGAAGACCCACACCGTCCCGGACCCGTTTACCGTGATCGCGACACAGAACACTGTCGAGGGTGACCGCGCCTACGACCTCCCGCTGGCGGAGGTGGACCGCTTCATGAAGAAACTCCGGCTCGGCTATCCCGGGGCGGACGAGGAGGTCGAACTGCTCGGCCGCGTGGTCGGTCACCACCCCATCGAGGACCTGGAGCCGGTCACCACGCTCGCCGACCTGTCGGCCGCCCGGAAGACGGCCGCGAGCGTCACCGTCGCCTCGCAGGTCCGGGAGTACGCCACCCGGCTGGCGGGGTACACCCGCGAGCAGGCCGCTATCGGGGTCAGTCCCCGGGGGAGTATCGCGCTGTTACGCGCCGCCCAGGCGCGTGCCGTGCTCGACGGCCGGGACTACGTTGTTCCGGACGACATCCAGACGGAAGCCGAGGTAGTGCTCGCACACCGGATACGGGCCGACGCCGACCACACCGGTCAGGGGCTCGTTGCCGACGCGCTGGAGCGGGTTCCCGTCGAGTAGTATGCGTCTGACACTCCGCGGGTGGGGCGTTGTCTGTGTCGTCGGCCTCGCCGCCCTCTTTGCCGCCCTCTCGGGTGCCCGCGCGCTCAACGCCGTCGCCGCCCCGCTGGTGGTTGCGGTCGGGGTCGGTGCCCTCCAACTGTCCCGGGCCGGGATGCCGACGGTCTCGGTCAGCCCGATGCGACCCGGATTCCCGGACCAGACCCGCCAGCTCCGGGTCCAACTCGAGGGCCAGGCACTGGCGAGGGTCCGGATCCCACTGCCCGACGGCCTGGCCGGCGCGGCCGTCGACGCGACGGTCGACATGCCCTGCACGTTCGAGCGCGCGGTCACGCTCGAGGAGCGTGGTGTTCACCAGTTCTCACGGATCACGGTCGTCCAGCGTGGGCCGCTGGGTCTGGTCGCCCGCGGCGTCGAGGCGCCGGTCCCGGGCGGGGTGGTTGTCTATCCCCGCCGGTACACCGTCACGGGCGCGTCGCTCGCCTCGTTGCTCTCGGAGGACGCGGTCGCAGAGCGCCAGGAGTTCGACCGCCTGCGGGAGTACGTCCCCGGCGACCCGCTCCGAAACGTCCACTGGAAGTCAAGCGCCAAGCGCGATGAGTTTCTGGTCATGGAGTTCTCGTCGGGGCGGACCGACGAGACGGTCGAGATTGTCGCCGGCGCCACGGCGGACAGCGCCGACGAGATGGCCAGCGCCGTCGCCACCGTCGCCGGCCTCGCACTCGACGCCAACCGGCCGGTATCGGTGACCCTCGCCGACGGCGACATCCCGGCCGGCCAGGGGGAGACGCACCGGGGGAACGTCCTCCGGTTGCTCGCCGAGACCGACGGCGGCTCCCTCCCGGACCACCGTCACGAGGCTGCCGACATCTCGATACGGGCGACCGACCGCGGGACGACACTCCAGGTCGGTGACCGGCGCCACGACTTTGCGGCGGTCACCGCCGACCGGGCTGCCGAGGGGGTGACGCCCACGTGAGCCGCGGGTCGGGGCAGGACCCGGTGTCCACAGACCGGCGAGCCACGTGGCTCGGCCGGGCCGCCGACCGGCTGTGGTCGTCACGGGTACTCGCGCTCGTGGGGGTCGCCGGGCTGCTGTTCTCGTTTCTGAGCATCCTCTACGGCGTCGTGTCGGTGACCGGCGGGCAGGAGCCGTTCCTGGCGCTGGTCGGGGGGACGGCGCTGGTCGCTGTGCCGGTCTCCCGGCGGCTACGGGTCAGGACGGTCGCGTGGCTCGCCCTCTCCCTGCTCGTCGGCGGCCTGGTCGTCTATCTGCTCTCGTTGCCGGAGACGCCGACGCCGGGGCCGCTGGTTGCGAGCGCGCTCGAGTTGTTGACCGGGCGGTCGGTCTACCGGATCAGACAGACCGAACTGTGGGTGCTCGCGGTCACACCGGGCCCGGTCTTTCTGACCGTCTACCTCGCCCTGCGGGAGTGGTACGCCAGCGCCGTTGCTGCCGGCGGGCTCGTGCTCGGCTTTCTGGTGCTCACGGGCGATGCCGGGGCGACGATTGCCCTGCTCGGAGTGGTCTCCGGGGCCGCCGCCATCGGCTTCGGTGACTTTGCCCGGACAACCGACACGACCGCACCCGAGACCGGGGCTCGGGGGGGCGAGGAGGGCGTCGACCGGGGCCGACGGACGCTGCTGATGGAGCTTGCGGGGATGGTCGTCGTCGCACAGACGCTCAACCTCTTTCCGACCGGGGAGGCGACGCCGCTGTCGCTGACCGGCGGCGGCGAGCGGACGGTCGAGGCGTCGCTGTTGAGCGCCGACTCCCGTCTCGAGGTGCTCGGCTCCATCAGCCTCTCTCCGGAGGTTCGCTTCAGCGTCGAAACGCCGGTCACCACCTACTGGCGGGTCGGCAGTTACGACTTCTACACCGGCGACGGGTGGGTCAGAGACGGGGGCGAGCGGCCCTACTCGGGCCGGCTGTCCTCGCCACCGGGCCCGACGGCGACGGTTACACAGACGTACACCGTCGAGTCGGAGCTGTCGGTGATGCCCGCGGCCTGGCGGCCGGTCAGTGTGGGGGAGTCCACCGCCCCGGTGACCAGAGTCACCGAGGCTGGTGGGCTCCAGCCGGCAACAGCGTTCGGTGACGGCGACACCTACGCGGTCACGAGTGAGGTCCCCCGACCCGACGCGACCCGGCTGGCGTCGGCCGGGACCGACTACCCGGACCGGGTCGTTCAGCGCTATACCCAGTTGCCCGCCGACACGCCCGACCGGGTCGCCGAGCGGACCGCCAGGCTGACAGCGGAGGCCGGGAACCCCTACGAGACCGCCCGAACGGTCGAGGCCTGGCTGGAGGAAAACAGGGAGTACTCCCTCTCGGTCGACCGACCGGAGGGGAATATCGCCGACAGCTTTCTGTTCGAGATGGAGCAGGGGTACTGCACCTACTACGCGACGACGATGGCGACGATGCTGCGGACGCAGGGGATCCCCGCCCGCTTCACCGTCGGCTACACGCCGGGTGAGGCGTCCGGCGGGAACCGACGGGTCGTGCGGGGGTACGACTCCCACGCCTGGGTGGAGGTGTACTTCCCCGACACCGGCTGGGTCCGGTTCGACCCGACGCCGGCCGCCCCGCGCCGCGAGGCCGAACAACAGCGCCTCTCCCGGGCCCGGGCCAGCGAGGCGGAGAACGTCGAGCCCGACCGGACCCCTACCCCGACCACGGCGAGTCCCGACGGGACCAACGGCACCGGCGGCGAGACTGTCTCCACACCGACGGTGACCGTCGGCGTCGATGTCGACGACCTCCAGCCCGAGACGCCGACCCCCGAGGGTGACGGCGGGGGGTTCGAGCTGCCCGACCCGCCCTCGCGGGAGGAACTCCTGCTCGGGCTCGTGGTCGTCGCCGGGGCCGCCGCCGGGCTCAGACAGACCGGCCTGTCTCGACGGGTGTCGCTGTGGGCTCGTGACCGGTTCGGGGACGACGACGACCCCGAGACGAACATCGAGCGGACGTTCACCCGGCTCGAACTGGCCCTGGAGGAGGAACACCGGGCCCGGAGGGCCGGCGAAACCGTCCGGGCGTATCTCGAGGCTATCGACGCGGGGCCGCGTCCCCGCCGGCTCGCGGCGATCCGCGAGCGCGCCCGTTACCGGGGGGAGGCGACCGAGGAACTGGCCGCCGAGGCAAAGACACTGCTCGCCGACATCCGGCGGACACCGGCAGACGGCGACAGCGAGGCCCGCGACGAGGACGGCGAGGACGGGCGGTGAGACGGCTGTGACCGGGACTTGCGAGTCCCGACAGTGTTTAATAGGTCCGTTTCGTATGCTCGGCTGTAATGTCGGAAGTCTGCTCGACGTGCGGGCTACCTGAGGAGCTCTGTGTCTGCGAGGACGTCGCCAAGGACTCCCAAGAGATCACAATCCGCATCGACGAGCGCCGCTACGGAAAGGAGGTAACGATTATCGAAGGGTTCGACCCGAGTGACGTGGACATGGACAGCCTGTCCTCGGACCTGAAGTCGAAGTTCGCGTGTGGGGGTACCGTCGACGACGGACAGATAGAGCTCCAGGGGAACCACACCGGCCGCGTCGAGGACTTCCTCCGGGACAAAGGGTTCAACGTCGCCTGACCGCCGAGCCGCACGTCCCAGCACTCGTTTCTGCCCGGCACGCAGGACCGGTAGCCACCGGTGTCTCCACACACCACGGCCCGGCGCCCGTCCTGTCGCGCGCCGACGCCGAACGGCTCACTCGCGAGGACGGGGACCGGACAGGCCGACCACGAGCGTCCGCGCGCCGCAGGCGCGGCTCGAACCCGAATCGAAAAGTAACTCAGAAGAACTGAAAGAGGTCGTCCCGGCTGGCCTCGTGGAGGTGTTCCCGGACCGCCGCGGTGAGCGGGTCGACCGACCCGCGCTTTGCGCTGATAGGGGCAACCGTGTCCTGCCACTGTTGCCAGGGCGGGACCAGCCCGAACCGGTCGGCAATCTCGTTCAGTCGGTCGTCACGGCTGTCGACCTTGTCCATCTTGTTGACCGCGATGACCGGCGGGATACCCACCTCCCGCAGAAACCCGAACATCTCGATGTCGTAGGGGACCTCCTCGGGCCCGGAGTGACGGTCGATGATGTCGACGACGGCCTTCCCGTCGACGACGAGTATCCCCGCGAGGATGTGGTCGGCGTGTGTCTCGATATACCGGACAATGTCGGTCTTGATCCGCTCGCGGACCTCCTCGGGAACGCCGTTCATGAAGCCAAACCCCGGCAGGTCGGTGATGAGGAAGTCCTCGCTGGCCCAGTCGTAGTGGTTTGGCTCCTGGGTGACGCCGGGGCGCCGGCCGGTCGCGAAGTCGTGGCCCGTAATCTCGCGCATCAGGGTCGACTTCCCGACGTTCGACCGGCCGACGAGCACCACTTCGCTGTCCCGGTCGGGCCGCGTCTCGAACATATCCCCCGATACTCGTCTGGCGTGAATAAGCCTACCACTTCGCCTCCGGGCGGAGCGGGGTCAGCTCCTGCCGTCGAACGGAAGCCCGGGCTCGTAGCCGACGGCCCCGATGGCCGCGTCGAGTACCTCGCTCACCCCGTCACCGTCGGTGACGCTCATGTGGTAGTCGACCCGGTCGTCGTCGACGTCGGCGTCGAGTTTGTCCCGCATCGTCGCGACGGTCAGCACGGGGGCGTCGAAGCGGGCGGCGATATCCGCCCGGAGCTCCCACTGGACGGCGCGTGGGTAGCCACACTCCCCCGTCGGGTCGAGAAAGACGAGCACGGCGTCGGCGGCGTGGGTCAGCGCGCTGACGGCCTGTGACTCGATCGCGTTGCGCTCGGCGGCCGGCCGGTCGAGCAGGCCCGGGGTGTCCACGAGCTGGTACCGGAGCCGCTCGCGCTCGAGGTGACCGACGTGGATCTGCGTGGTCGTGAAGGGGTAGGAGTCGGTCTCGTTGTCGGCCCGGGTGACCCGGTTCACGAACGAGGACTTGCCGACGTTCGGGTAGCCGGCGACGACGATAGTCGGCTCGTCGGGGTCGACCTCGGGGAGGGCGCGCAGTTCCTGGCGGGCCTCCGCGATGGCGGCGAGGTCGTCGTCAACCTCCTCGACGACGTCGGCCATCCGGGCAAACGCCTGCTTGCGGAGTTTGCGGGCGGTTTCGGGGTCCCCGAACCGTCCCTCGTACTCCCGGCGGATCTCGCCGGCCTTTCGCCCTGCCCAGCCCACCTCGTTGAGCTGTTTGCGGAGGGCGTCGACACCGGCGACGGCGTCCGCGAGGTCACGGTAGAACGGGTCTAACGCCTCGATGTCGGGCCAGGCGGTCACGACGTGCTCGAGATTGTCCGAGAGGACGTTTGCCGCCGTCAGCAGCATCGACTGCTGTGCCTCGACCCCGGACTTTGCGCGGCCCGCCCTCGCCGCCCGCGAGAAGGCCTGGTCCAGCAGCTCGTCGGCGGTTGGCGTCGTCGGCAACCCCTCGAACGGCTGGCTCATTGACAGCCAGTAGACGGTCACGGCCTAAAGACCGTTCGTTGTCCGCCTCCCTCGCCGTCGGCAGGCTGATTGCTGCCGGGGTCGTATCCCGGGTATGACCGACTGGCGTGCCGTACTGTACGGGTTCGTCGCGGGCGTCGCTGTGGGACTGGTCGCGTTCGCGCTGCCGGTGATTGGCCACGTGGGGTCCGGTCTCGTCGCGGGCGTCGTCGCCGGCTTTGTGGCCGGCGGCGGCGTCCTCAGCGGCGCCTGGCACGGCCTGCTCGCGGGGGCGCTCGGGGGGCTCGTCCTCGCTGTCCTGTTCACGGTCGCCGGGACGGCCCTCGGGCTCGCAGTCGGCGGCCCGGTCGGGGGGGTTCTCGGCGGCGCCGGTGTGCTCGTCGTCGCCATCGCCATCGCGGTCGTCGCGGCGCTTGACAGCGCACTCGGCGGCGCTATCGGCGGGTTCGTCGCCGGCTGACTACCGCCGCTCGGCCAGTTCCGCCCGTAGGTCCGCGGGTGTCGCGTCGTTCATCGCGAGCACGACCAGCAGGTGAAAGACCACGTCGGCCGCCTCGTGAGTCAGCTCGTCGCTGTCGTCGCCCTTTGCTGCGAGCAGCAACTCGGTGGTCTCCTCACCCAGCTTCTCCAGGGCGGCGTCCTCGCCTTTCTCGTGGGTAAACAGCGACGCGGTGTAGGAGTCCTCGGGGAGCCGGTCCTTGCGGTCCTCGATGACCGCGAACACCTCGTCGATAACGTCCTCGTGGCCCCCTTCTGCCCCCCCGCTGTCGGTGTCGTTCATACGCCGCGGGAGGGTGCGCCCCCTCTTTACACCGTCGGCCGGCCGGTGCTCAGACGGTCGCCGCCTCGAAAAACGCCAGGTCGTGAACCCGCGAGTCACCGGTCAGCTCGGGGTGAAAGGCCGTCCCGACCACCGGCCCCTGCCGGACTGCGACCGGGCGCCCGTCCCACTCTGCCAGTATCTCGACCTCCGGGCCGACCTCGCTGACGGCCGGAGCGCGGATGAACACGGCCGGGAACGGCCGGTCGACGCCCTGCACGTCCAGGGGGGCCTCGAAGCTGTCGCGCTGGCGGCCGAAGGCGTTGCGCTCGACGGTCACGTCCACCAGCCCGAGTTCGTCGACACGGTCGTCCTGCGGGTCGGTACAGGCGACGATCAACCCCGCGCAGGTCGCGAGCACCGGCTTGCCGGCCTCGACGTGGGCCTCGACCTCCGGGGCGATCCCCTCCCGCCGGAGCAGCCGCGAGATGGTCGTCGACTCCCCGCCGGGCATCAGCAAGGCGTCACAGTCGGGCACCAGCCCGGACGCACGGATCTCGACAACCTCGCTGTCCTGGTCGTGTGCGGCCGCGGCCCGCTCGATCGCCCGGGCGTGTTCGGTGACGTCACCCTGGACGGCCACCACCCCCGCTGTCAGCGTCATACCCACTGTAGGCCGTTGCCGGGGAAAACCCTCTCGGAACCCGTGGTCGCTCGCGAACCCGGCGGTGACAACTGTTAGGTGGCTACCAGCCAACACCCGGGTATGCGCCGCCGGGACCCGGTCCAGCGGCAGGCCGAGGGGAACCGGGACCTCCAGGAGGTCGCCGAGTGGGAGCCGCGCTCGCTCGTCGACCGGCTGGTCTACCGGGTCTACGCCGTCTCCGCCGCCGTTGCCCGGGTCGTTGTCATCGCACTGGCCGCGCTCATCCTGCTCGCACAGGTCGCACTCGGGGGCTTTGGCGCCCTCAACGACCCGGTCGTAGGGGTGTTTGTCGTGCTCTCTGTCGTTCCGGCGCTCCTGCTGGCGGGCTACATCCGCGACGTCGACATCACGACCGACGAGCCGCTCCGGTCGCTCGTCGGGACGTTCGTGCTCGGTCTCCTGTTTGCGGGCTTTGCGGGGGTGCTCAACCCCGGGCTCGGCGGGCTCCTCGTCGCCCTGCTCGGCGGGCCGGTCTTCGACCTGGTCGGTTCCGTCGACCTCACCCGTTCGGTGCTCGTTGCGGCCTTCTTCCTGCTCGTCGTCGCCCCCGTCGAGGAGGGGGTGAAACTCCTTGCCGTCCGCCTGTCCGCCTACCGCACACCCCAGTTCGACACCGTCGTCGACGGCGCCGTCTACGGGGCCGCCGCCGGTCTCGGCTTTGCCACCATCGAGAACGCCCTCTACATCACCGATGTCATCGGCCCGGCCGGCGGTGACGCCCTCGCCGCCGGTGGCGCCGTTACGACTGTCCGGGCGCTGGCCGGCCCGGGTCACGTCATCTACTCCGCGCTCGCGGGATACTACCTCGGACTCGCCCGCTTCAGCCGCGAGTACGCGGGTGCCATTGTGCTCAAGGGGCTGCTCATCGCGGTCGGCGCCCACGCGCTGTACAACATCCTCGCCACACAGGTGCCGGAGCTGTTGGCGTCGACGCTTGGCCTCTCCACGTTTGGCGGCTTTGTCGGCTTCGTCGTCGTCTACGACGGCCTCCTCGCCGCGGTGTTGCTCCGCAAGCTCTCCCGGTATCGGGCCGCCTACCGTGCGACCCGGCCCCGGGACACGCACGCCAGCGAACTGACCGAGTTCGACCCCTGAGGCCGGGTCCCCCTGTCGGAGCGTTCCGCTCTACCGCACACCTTTTGCCCGGCCGTGGAGTACGCGGCGGTATGCAGACGCTCACCCTGGGGCCAGCGGGGACCTACTCCCACCGTGCGGCGGGGGCCGTCGCCGACGACGGCGAGACCGACTTTACCGAGTCGGTGACGGCCATCGTCGAGGCGGTCGCCGACGGGGCGTACGAGCGCGGCGTTGTTCCCGTCGAGAACAGCATCGAGGGGTCGGTGACGGAGTCACTCGACGCCTTTACCGAGTACGAGGTGGCGGTCGTCCGGGAGATTATCACGCCGATCCGTCACGCCCTCCTCGCACAGGGCGAGCGCTTCGAGACCGTCGCCAGCCACGCCCAGGCACTCGCACAGTGTCGGTCGTATCTGGAGGGGAACTACCCGGACGCCGAGCTTGAGGCCGTCGCCTCGACCGCCCGTGGGGTCGAGCGCGCCCGCGAGGACGCGGGTGTAGCCGCGGTCGGTCACCCCGCAAACGCCGACGACGACCCCGCGCTGGCGACCCTCGCCGAGGACATCCAGGACCGGACCTCGAACGCGACCCGGTTTCTGGTGGTCGCACCCGAGAGCGAGCGCAGCGAGGCCGGCTCCAAGACGTCGGTTATCGTCTACCCGAGCGAGGACCGCCCCGGCCTCCTGCTGGAGATGCTCGAGCCGTTTGCCGACCGGGATATCAACCTCACCCGCGTCGAGTCCCGCCCCAGCGGCGAACGGCTGGGCGACTACGTCTTCCACATCGACGTCGCCGCCGGCCTCTACGAGCAACGCACCCAGGACGCCCTCGCCGCGGTCGAGGCGATCGCCGCCGAGGGCTGGGTCCGCCGGCTCGGCTCGTACGACTCCGAGACGGTCCTGTACTGACCCGCCGTGCACTACGTCTACATCCTCCGGTGCGCCGACGACAGCCTCTACACCGGGTACACCACCGACGTCGACCGCCGTGTGGCCGAACACAACGCCGGCGACGGCGCGAAGTACACCCGCGGGCGCACACCCGTCGAACCCGTCTACACCGAGTCCTTCGAGACCCGGTCGGCCGCCCTCTCCCGGGAACACGAGATAAAGGCACTCTCCCGGGCCGAGAAGGCGCGACTGGCCGGTGACGAATGAACGCCGGGCCCAATACGGGCTGGCGGGCCGACCGTGGACCCCCGCTGTGGGGCGAACGTATCACCAAACGTACCTTTCGGTCCGGCGCCACCGGACGGGCTGTCTCCCTGCCAAAAGGTTTGAAAGGGCGGAGATGGAACCACTTGTCGAGACGCGAGTGGCGCTGTCTCCGACTATGACTGTCACGTTGGCGATATTCAACTCCTCCCTGGGGTACGAGCTACTGTTCGGTACCGCCGCGCTCGCCTGCTTCGCGACGGCGACCCGGGCCTGGCAGATCGAGGACACGGACCTCCGCCGGAGCCTGGTAGCGCTGTTGCTCGCCAGCGGCGGCTGGTCGGCGTCCCACGTCGGGATGTTCCTCCTCCCGAACCCGTTCGGGGAGGTCAGCTATCTCTTCGGGCTGATTCTCGGATTCGCCACGGTCTGGGCGTGGCTGTACTTTGCCTCGGCGTACACCGGCCGGACCTACCACCGTGAGCCGGTCTTCCAGTGGTTCGCCGGTATCATCTACCTCGCCGTCGTGGTGATAAAGGTAACCAACCCGCTGCACCACCTCTACTTCGAGACCACCTTCGTGACCGACCCGTTTCCACACCTCACAGTCCAGCAGGGGGTGTTTCACTGGGGGGTCACGGGCTTTTCATACGCGCTGGCCGCGGCGGGTATCTTCATGTTACTCGACCTGTTTGCCTCCTCGGACTACGACACCTGGCCGCTGGCGGTGCTGGCGGGACTGACGGGGCTCCCGGTCACGCTGGATATCGTCGGCTACGCGACCCCGCTTTTGGTGGATATCATCTACGCCCCGATTGGCGTCGGCGGCTTCGCCATCGGCGTCCTGTTTCTGTTCCGGGACCGCTTTCTCGCGGTCAAGGCGACCGGTGGCGTCAGCGACCCGCTGGTCTTTCTCGACGACGACGCCCGGATACGGGACTACAACGAGCCTGCCGGCGAACTCTTTCCCGCGCTGACGGCCGGCCCCCCGCTCGACGATGTCATCCCCGGCGCGACCGATGCGGCCGCCGCCGACCAGGTGCTCGAACTCGAGGTCGCTGACGAGCGGCGATACTTTGTGGTCTCGAACAGCGTCTTCGAGGTCGGGCAGAACCGGGTCGGCCAGGTAGTCCTCTTCTCGGACGTGACCGACTCCGAACAGCAACGCCGCGAACTCGCCCGCCACAACCGCCAACTCGAGGACTTCGCCGGCGCGATGACCCACGAACTCCGCAACTCCCTGCAGATCATCGACTGGAACGTCCAGGCTGCTGCCGAGACCGTCGACCTCGACTTCGAGCGGCGTGACCCCCTCGAGACGGCTACCGGTGCCACCGACCGGATGGGTGACCTGGTCGACGACTTCACCGTGCTCGCCCGCCACGGCCAGACCGTCGAGGACCTGGTCGCGGTCGACCTCCGGACAACCGTCGCCGACGCCCGCGGAAACGCCGATACCGACGTTTCGGTCACTGTCGCCGACGACGCCACCCTCAAGGCCGAATCCCGCCGGCTCAGGGCCCTGTTCGCCAGCGCCTTCGAGTTTGCCGACCGGAACGGCGGGACCGAGGTCACCGTCGAGGTGACCCACGACGGGTTCGCGCTCGCCGACGACGGTAACCCACCGCTCGAACCTGCCGAGAAGTACTTCGAGTACGACGAGGCCGTCCCGGACGCGGAGGCGGGGATGAAACTGCCAAACGTCCGGTCGCTGGCGAACGTCCACGGCTGGGAGGTGGCCATCGACACCGACTACCGGGACGGCGTCCGGGTCGTTGTTTCCGGCGTCCGGCTGGTGTGAGCCCGGCGTAACCCGCCCACAAGCCGGCCCACGCCGGCTTTTTGCCGGCCGCCCACAAACGGCCGGTATGACACTCGACCCGGGTGACCCCGCCCCCGATATCAGCGCGCCAACGCAGGACGGCACGGTCCTCGCCCCCGACTTCACGTCACCGGCCGTGGTCGCGTTCTACCCCGAGGACGGCTCTCCGGGGTGTGCGACCGAGCTCGGACAGTTCGCCCGCGAGCGGGCGGTGTACGAGGAGGCCGGCGTGACTGTCTACGGCGTCTCCGTCGACAGCGTCGACTCCCACCGGGAGTTCGCCGCCGAGAACGGTCTTGAGATTGCCCTGCTGGCCGACCCCGACGGCGAGGTGGCGGCGGCCTTTGATATCGAGCGGACGGCACCCGGCGACCGGACCCCACGGACGACATTCGTCCTCGCTGACGGCCAGGTCGACCGGGTTTACACCGGTGTCGACCCGGACGGACACGCCCGTGACCTGCTCATGGACCTGCTGGAGGACGGCCTGGTCACACTGGACTGAGACGGCGGACCGGCTCCGGCCCCGTGACCGGCGACCCGGGTCAGGATTGGATGTCGATGGCCGGCCGGCCGGGTTCGGCGTCGCTCGCGAGTTCCTCGTCGTCCTCGGGCCCGTGGACGGTCACCTCGGCGCCGAACTCCCGCTCGACCAGCCAGGCCGCCCGCTCGAGCGCCGCCCGCTCCCGGTCCGGGTCGAGGTGTTCGTCGACCCGCCCGCTCCCGGCGAGCGTCTTCGCGAAGTCGGCGGCGGCCTCGCCGCGCTCTCGGAGCTCCTCGTCGGCCATCACCGCCCCGACGACGTCACCGGCGTCCCGGGCGATGTCGGCCGCGCGGTGTTTCCACGCCGGCGAGACGGCGACCTCGACCCGCTCGGGGTCGGTGATGTCGGCCACGTCGACGATATCCCGGATGTCCTCGCGGGTGTTCTCGACCAGCCGGCGTTCGAGGTCGTAGTCGGCCGGGGGCGACCCCGTCGGCCACGCCGCCTCGGCGACCAGCCCCTCGCCGCCCAGCAGCTCCCACAACTCCTCGGCGACGTGGGGGGCGATAGGGGCGAGTAGCTTCGCCGTCGTCTCCAGCGCCTCGGCCACGGTGTCCTCGTCGGCCGCCGTCGCGTCGCGGTACTGGCGGACGAGCGAGACCAGCTCCCGGACCGCCTGTAGCGCGTGATTGAACCGGAACCGCTCGAACTCCTCGGTCGCCGTGGCGGCGGTCGCCGCGGTCTCCCGGGCGACGTACTC
>CAZQZE010000008.1:0-21311 GCA_964597715.1 uncultured Halobacteriales archaeon | reverse complement strand
CGGCTGTGTGAGGTCGTACCAGACCATGGGCGTCCCTGACGGCGCGTCCGAATAATACTGCCGGACAGAAGTACGTGAAGACCGGTGTCGTGCAGTGGCCCGAAATCCTGCAGTTTCGGCCCTCTCCGTCGGACGTGGGGTGCGAAATGTTCTGTCCGACAGTATAAGTTCCCGGGGCGCCCGTAGACGGGCCGGGTGTGAGGCCGTTCAGATGACCGTGTGCCGGAGGGTGCCAATCCCCTCGATTTCGAGTTCGACCGTGTCACCGTGGTCGACCCAGCGGTCGAGGTCGTAGCCACAACCGCCCCCGACAGTGCCGGTGCCGAGCACGTCTCCGGGGGAGAGGGTCTCGCCCATCGCGGCGTGTGCGAGCATGTCGCCGACGGAGTGGTGGGCCTCGCCGCTGTTGCCCTCACACCAGACCTCGCCGTTGACCCGGGCCGTCATCCGGGCGTCCGCAGGGTCGAAGGCGTCCGCCGTCACGAGATAGGGGCCAAAGCCGTTGGCAAAGTCCTTCCCCTTCCCCGGGCCCAGACCCATCGTCATCTCCTCGCTCTGGATGTCGCGGGCGCTAAAGTCGTTGAAGACTGTGTAGCCCGCGATGTGCTCCTCGGCCTCGTCGGCGTCTATGTCCCGGCACTCCTGGCCGACCACGACCCCGAGTTCGAGTTCGAAGTCCAGTCGGTCGGTGTAGTCGGGCCACTCGACCTCGCTGTTTGGCGGGACAGTGCTGTCGGGGTTGCCCTTGTAGTAGGCCGGCAGGTCGTACCACTCGTCGGGTTTCTCGCCGCCGTGGTCCTCGAAGACCGAGAAGTCACGGACGGTGTTCGGGCGCGGCAGCGGCGCCCGAAGGGAGACAGCACGCTCCTCGTAGCTCACCCGGCCGCCGTGTGGGCCCGTCTCGGGGAGGGTGCCGTCGGTGACGGCCCCGCGCACCTCCCGGGCGGCCTCGACAGCTGCTGTGCCGTTGCGGAGCAGTTCGAGCATATCCGGCGGGACCAGCGCCCGTGCGGCCTCGGCCGGCCGGGTGCGTCCCTCGGCGGCGAGGAGTGTGGCGTAGCCGGTCGTCAGGTCGACCAGACGGTCGCCGTGTTTCAGGCCGGCCCGGTCGACCGGGCCGACGGCGGTCTCGACGGTGAACGTGGCAAATCGCATGGACAGACCGACCCCCGCCGGCGACAAAAAGGTTTGATCCGGGTGCAGACCGGCCGTCGGCGGCGGGGGGAGTCACCCGCGATACGTCCGGTCGGAGCGACAGACCGCCTACGGCCGGGGTGGCTCCGGCTCAGGTCTCTCTGTCGAGGACGGACTCCTCGGCGTCGGTAAAGACCACGAGGGCGGTGAGTTCGTCGTCGATGTCGGAGAAATCGTGTTCGACGCCCTGTTCGACGTAGACGACGTCACCCTCCTCGACACCGTGTGTCTCGGCTCCGACGTGGGCCGTCCCGGAGCCCGAGAGGACGACGTAGAGTTCGTCCTCCCTGTGCGGGAGCTTCGGCTCCGGGTTGGGGTAGCGGGCGAGTTCGACGCGCATCGACGTCTCGCTCAACACCTCCACGTAACTCGTCCCGTCCTGCTCGAGTCGGTCGGCCAGTTCGGCGGTAGAGACGTGACCCATTGTCCTCGACACATGTAGGGGCGCCGCGTCCGATGAACACTTCGGTCGCCCCGGCGGTCCCCGGACGACCCTCCCACGGTGGCCGGCCCCCAAACCAGTAAGAGCCCCCCGATTGAATCCATCGGTATGCCAGGTGACGTGACACGCTTTGACATGCCCAGACCTGACCTGCCGGCCTACCTCACCGCCTCCCCCGACGAGCCGGTCGGCTGTCACCTCGTCGGCGACACGCTGTTCGGGACAGGCTACGCCCTGAGCACCGACCGGTTGCTACGAAAACTCGAGGCCGCCGGGGGTGTCGAGCGGGTCGTCGTCGAGCACGAGGACACCGACCACTACGGCGCGCTCCCGGGGGTCGTCGACCGGTTCGACCCCGAGGTGGTCGTCCCCGACGGCGACCACGCGTTCCTCCGGCGGACCTACGCCGACCTGGCGGCCGACCGTCTGGTCGAGGACGGCGACACGGTCGCGGGCTTTCGGGCGGTCCGGGTCCGGGGGCACACCTACGGCAACATGGCCTTTGTCGACGAGTCACAGGGGGTGCTCGTGGCGGGTGACACCGTCGTCGGAGCCGACAGCGATATCGCCCCCGACCGGCAGTGGTCCGGCCCGCTGGCCCCGCCGGCGGAGCGATTCAACCGCGACACCGACCGGGCCAGGCGGAACCTGGTCGCGCTTGCCGGGCTGGACACGGAGGAGGTCCTGCTGACCCACGGCGAGGACGTCCACGGGGGCGGCAGCGACGCCGTCGACCGGCTGCTCCGGGACCTGGGCCTGCACTGGGAGCTGTAACGCCAGGGGTACTGGCGGCGGTCACTCGCCGCCGGCACCCTCGGGGAGCCGCCGCTCCATCGCCGCCAGGTACTCCGCGGCGGCGTCGGGCTCGACCCCATCGGTGTCCTCGGGCCCGTCACCCTCACCGCCGGTTTCGGGGTCGAGCAGGGCCCGAGCCTGCGCGCAGCCGTGGAGGAGTTGTGCGCGGAGGTCACCCTCGGGGAGCTTGTTGGTCGCGACTGTCTCGGCGCTGGTGACAGCCTCGCGGGCGGTGTCGACATCGCCGTCGGTCAGCGACGCCTGTCCCTCGGCGAACAGCTGGGCGAGCACGGCGAGGACGTCTGCTGGGGGGTCCTCGGTCACACCACACGTCGTGTCCGGAGGGTCAAGAATCCCCGCCAACGTTTATCGACCTGCCGGCCTTACCCCCGGTGTGTCCGACTCACACCCGACACCCTCACCCGACGACCAGCAGAACGTTCTCGGCGACCCCCTGGAGCCGTGCAGCGAGACGCCGGCAACCGGCTACCTGCGGGACGGCTGCTGTACCGCTGTCGACGGCGACCGCGGCCAGCACCACGTGTGTGCGCAGGTCACCGAGGGGTTTCTCGAGTTCTCGCGGGCGCTGGGAAACGACCTCGTCTCGCCCCGTCCGGAGTTTGACTTTCCCGGGCTCGACCCCGGCGACCGCTGGTGTCTCTGCGTCGGCCGGTGGGTCGAGGCCCTCGAGGCCGGGGAGGCGCCGCCGGTCGTCCTCGCCGGAACGAACGAGGCCGCCCTCTCGCACCCGGAGTTAGACCGCGAGACACTGCGTACACACGCCGTCGACGGCGACTGAGCGGCCGACAGACCGGAGCAGCCGGTCGTCCACACACGGCCCACGGCCGTCGGTACCACGGATTGTCGTCGCTGTCACGGTGAGCGACTGAGCACAGGCCGGCCGGTAACTGTGCTCAGCCGGGACAGCACCCGTGGTCCGGCCCCGCCTGGCCGGTGGGCGTGGAGCGGGTCAGCGAGACCCGCCACACCGCAGACCGGGGTGGACGGCACAGCAACTGTGGTCAGTCCCCGGCCTCGCTGAGGGTGAACTCGTCGGCCTCGCGCCAGGGCTGGCGCCCCAGCCCGAACAGCGGGGCCAGCGAGCCGTCGCCGTTGACCAGGTGGTCCCAGATGACCAGCGCCGAGGGGAGGACCACGACCGACGCCAGGAAGGCGTAGAACACCGAGAGCCCGGTGATGATCCCGAACTGGCCGATGGCGGGAAACAGCGCGAGCCCGAGTACACCGATCCCCGAGACGGTGGTGAGCATACTCCCCAGGAGTGCGCCGCCGGTGCCCCGGATGGTGCGGTCCAGCGCGGGCCCCAGCGGGCGCTCGGCGCGCTCGTCGGCGAACCGGTGGACGACGTGGACCGAGTAGTCGATCCCCAGCCCGATGGTGATCGCGAGGATCGTCGCGGTGATAGAGTTGAACGGGATCCCGAGCGCACGCATCGTGGCCGCGACGGCCGCCAGGGTCGCGAAGATCGGAACGAGATTTGCGATCCCCAGCGAGCCGTTGCCCTCCAACACGGCGTAGATGAGGACCAGAAACAGCGCCGCCCCGAGCAGCGCGAGGATGAGACTGTTGACCGCCGAGGAGAGGATCAGACCCGAGACCGCCTGGAAGACAACGGTCTGTCCGGTGGCCGTCGCGGTGACGCGGTAGCGGTCGGCGACCTCTCGGGCGTCGATATCGACCGCGGCCGCGGCGGCGTCACTCTCGACCGAGTAGACAACCCGGGTGCTGCGGTAGTCCTCGGTGAGATACGACAGCGCCTGCGAGCGGGCCGGCGAGTCGAGCAGGGCGTCGTAGACCTCCCCGAGGTTGTCCTCGGGGATCCCGTCGTTGTCGGGGTCGTTCCGGTCGACGAGGTCGCGGAACTCGGGGTCACGGTCGGCCTGTGACCGGATGACGCCGAGTATCGACTCGTAGTCGGCCTCGCGGTTCTCGCTGACAAAGGAGTCCGGCGGGTTCTCGCCGGCCCGCTGGATGGCCTCCAGGCTGGAGTCGCGTGTCATCGGCGCCTCGATGAACACCGTCGCGGAGGACTGCTGGGCGGCGCTGAAGCGGTCCTCGAGGAAGTTGAGCGTCCCGGCCACGGTGTAGCTCCCCGGCTGGAACGGCTCGGGGAGTTCATAGAGTTCCGCCGGGATATCCTCCGGCGGGAGGAAGTCCTCCTGCTCGAAGGTGGTGTCGATACCGGTCGCGTAGAGACCCGCTCCAACCGAGAGCAGCAACATCAGCGCCAGAAAGACCGCCGGGGCGCGCTTCCCGATGACGACTCCGACCCGGAGGACCGACGACAGCGCCGACCCTTCGGACCCGAGCGGCGACTCCGAGAGCGTCGGGACCGGGTACCGCTCCCGGGCGCGGTCGAGCCCGACCTTTGCCGCCGGCAGGAAGACCCCGAAGATCAGGAAGGTAAAAACGATACCGACGGCGGCGACCAGCCCGAAGTCGCGGATCGGGGGCAGGTCGCTGGCGAAGTTCGCGAGGAACCCGATGACGGTCGTCCCGGTGACGATGAAGAAGGCCACGAGCAGTTGGTCGGTGGTGGTCCGCATCGCCGGCCCGGTCTCGGCGCCGAGTGAGACCTCCTCGCGATACCGGTTGATCGAGTGGATCCCAAAGTCGATCCCGACAGCGAGCAACAGCGGGGGGACGGTGATCAGTAGCTGCGAGAACGGGATCCCCGCCAGGCCCAGGAACCCGAACGTCCAGATGAGGGCCATCAGCAACGCCCCCAGGCCGAGCAGGAGGTCCGCCGGGTCACGGTAGGCAACCGACAGAAACAGGAGGATAAAGACGACCGCGGCGGGGACGACGATCAGCAGCGAGTCGGTTATCACCGTCGAGAACTCGTCGGCGAGGACCCCCGAGCCAAAGACAGTGACGGAGCCGCCGGCCAGCCGGTCGATCCGCTGCTGGATGGGGGTCAGCGGGCTGGAGCCACCCTGTCCGGCCCCCGAGGAGATCCCGGACGGCAACTGGTGGGAGACGGTGCCGATCGTCGCGGGGGCGCTGGCCGCCGCCGGATTAAAGCTCGTGCTCAGGACGCTGGTGAACGACCCCTGGTCGGACAGCGCCCGGACAGCACGGTCGACCTCGGTCGGGCTGGCCCGCTCGACGGCGGTGACCTGGTCCTCGAGCGTCTCCGCCGTCGGGTCGAGTTCCCGGGCGACCTGCTGGGCAGCACTGCTGGTCCCCGTTGCCCGGAGGTCCGCACGGTCCTCGATTCGCTCCTGCAGCCGGAGCATCCGGAGCATCGCGGGTTTCGAGAGGACATTCTGCTCCTGTTGGATCAGCGTCGTCCCCCCGGTGTCCGGCGAGAACGCCGGCGAGAACTCCCGGTTGACATCCTCGAGGGCCTGTTCGGCCGGGACACCGGCGGTGAACTGGTTGGTCCCGGCCGTGGTGGAGATGTTCCCCAGGCCGAACACGAACAGACCGGTCACCAGGAGGAAGACCACCACCACCGTGCCGGGGTGGTTGACGATACGCTCGTCGACCCAGTCGACGTAGGGCTGGTGGTCGATGGCCGCCAGCCGGTCTCGGAGCCCTCTAGCCATCTTATCCCCTGCGGTAGGCGTACAGGCCGATAGCAACGACCACGAGCGCCGCGACCGCCAGTGGCACCACCGGCAGGCCGCCGTCGTCGCCGTCGGAGTCACTCGTCACGTCGACGGGCAGCCGGTAGGTGTCGGAGGTTATCGTGTCCCCGTCGGCGTCGTCGTACTGGAAGTCCATCGACAGCGGATAGGTCTTGACGAGTGCGCCACTCCCGGCGCCGACGTTGAACACCACTGTCTCGGACTCGCCGGGCTCGAGTTGGGAGACGAAGGCCTCGTCGTCACCGGCCGACAGCGGGTCCTCGGCGAACAGTTTCGCCGAGATGTCGGTGTAGACCTCGTTGCCGGTGTTCGTCAGTTCGACCTCGACCTGTGTCGAGTCGCCGGCAGGCACCGACGCGCCGGTCACGTCGAGCCCGAAGGCGTCGGTGTCCGGCCCGACCTCGGTACGGACGTCAAACGTATCGCTCTGTTGTTGCTGGTCGTCGGCGTTACGGTACTGGACGGCGACCGAGAACTGTTTGGGGCCGGCCTCGGCGCTCGAGGCGACCTCGAGCGGGACCGCGAAGGGTGCCGACTCGCCGGGTGCGAGCGTCCCGACCGGCGCGTCCGTCTCGATGGCAGTGACCGTTCCGGACTCGCTGGTGAACCGGACAACAGCGTTGGCGACCGGGCGGTCGCCGGTGTTGGTGACCGTGCCACGCAGGTCCCCCTCCTCACCGACCGCGAGCGTCGCCGAGGTGTTCGACACCGCGAAGGTCTGTTCGGGCGCAGGCCTGACGCCGAGTGACCGGCTCGGGGCCGTGGCGGTGTCGCCGTCGCCGTCGCGGTAGGTGACCGTCGCCGACAGCGTGTAATCCCGTGGCTCGGCGTCCTCGGTCGCTCTCACGTCGTAGGTCACCGTCCGCGTCTCGTTGGGTGCCCACGCGCCGACGAACCGGGTGGCGCTCTCGCTCCCCTGGAAGGAGAGTTGCTCGCTCGTCGACGCCAGGCGAACCTCCGCGTCGTCGACAGTCAGCGGCCCGGTGTTGCGCAACTCGACCGTTACCGTCCCGGTGTCGCCGACAGCGACGGCGCTAGTCGCGTCTGTCACGTCGAACTCCTGTTGTGGCTCGAGTGCGAGCGCAACCATCTCGTCGGCGACACGGCTCACGCCGTCGGTCTCGTACTCCGCGGTCAGTGTCGTCGCGTAGTTCCCGCTGCCCGCCGCGGCTGTGGCGGCCACCTCGTACTCGACTGTGGCCCGCTCGCCGGGGGCGAGGGTCCCGACCGCCCGGGTTGCCGAGGTCCCCTCCCCGACCGTCAGGTCGTCGTTCGGTGACTCCAGTGCGAGCGCCAGGTCGGTCGCGGCCGCCGACCCGCCGTTCTCGACGGTCAGCGCGACCGTCTCGGTCGAGTCCACCCGGGCCGCCGAGTCGACCGCGACCACGTCGAAGGAGGCGTCGTCCTCGATTTCGAGGGTGACGGGGACCGTCCGGCTGACGGTCCGCTGGGTCTCGTCACCGTCGTTGTCGTCGATCCGGGAGGTGTAGGTGTACCTCACATCGACATCCACGGTGTAGGTTCCCGGGTCGGCGTCCTCGTCGACGGTGATGGGAACCGACAGCGGCGGCGCCGACCCTTCGGGCAGTGTTCCCACCGCCTTCGTGCCGGCCCTGACGTCAATCGGCACGTCGTCGTCCTGGACGGTGACGGTCAGCCCGCGTGCGGTCGTGACCCGGTCAGCCAGCTGTGGGTTTCGGACCGAGCCGGAGTCCACGTCGCCGCGGTTGACCAGCTGTAGTTCGAGTTGTGTCTCCTCGCCGGGCGTGACGGTGTTGTCGCTGAAGGCAGCATCGAGTTCGGGTTCGCCGCTGACATCCGCGGCCGTCGGGCCCGGGACGACAGATAGCACGACTACGAGCGCAACAAGCAGGCGCAGGTACCTCATTGATATTGCGTCCTATTACGAGAGCTCACAGGTATACCTGTCCGAAACGGTGACAAACGGACGTTCTGTTTGTTCTAAAATACTAACAGTCGGCGACGCTGCCGGTACCGGGGTGACACGGGCGTGTGGTAAGCCTTACCAGTAGTAGGACCTAACCACACGGTGTGACCGACCCGGAGAGCCGGCCCCCGTCCGGAAGCCCCGACAGCCTGTTGCCCTTCCAGCCGTACGCGCAACTTGACGTCGGCGACCAGTTGGTCGTCTACGACCGGCGAAACCACCAGGCGTGGGTCCAGTCGGACGCGGCGGTCAGGGTGGAGTCGATGGCCTGACACCGGAGTTACGGGAGACAACCAGGTAACTGAGTTTAAGTCTCCGTGATCCGTAGTCAGGACATGGAGGACAGCAATCAGGACCACCTGGCGGTCTGGTGTGCGGGCGACAAGTGGTGTCCGATCACGACGACAGCAACGCTGATCGGCCGGAAGTGGCACCCGGTGATCATCCACCGCCTGTTGGAGGGGGGGCCACAGGGGTTCAACGCGCTAAAGAAGTCCGTCGACGGCATCTCGAGCAAGGTGCTCTCCGACAGTCTCGACGACCTCGAGGACGCGGGGCTGGTCAAGCGGGCGATCATCTCCGAGAAGCCGTTTCGGGTGGAGTACTCGCTGACCGAGTCCGGCGCAGACCTCGAACCGGTCGTCGAGGCGATGCGGGAGTGGGGTGAGCGCCACCTGATACCCGCCGAGGACCGCTCCTCGTCGGTCGTCTGACCGCCACACCTCTCAGGGCGACCCACGGCCGATCGAGCGGTGGGTCTCGACCAGGTCCTCGAACCCGTCGACCCGTTCCCGGAGGTCCGTCGCGAGTTCGTCGGCCCGCTTTTCGAGTCGCCGGAACTCCTCGTCCGTCTCGAGTGCCTCCCGCGTCTCCTCCGCTCTGAGCACGGCGAGTGTCGAGATGACCCGAAAGAACTCCCTGAGACGGTCGTCCGTGCTGTCCGGGGCTCCGAGGTGCTGTTCCAGCGTCGTCAGGACCGTCTCCCGGTCGACCGGCTTGCAGAGGTAGTCGTCGAAGTCCATCTCCAGAATATTCAGGTCCGGGTCGACGGCGGTTATCATCACGACCACACCGTCGTAGCCACGCCCTCTGAGCCGCTCGAGGACGTCGTCGCCGGAGAGACCCGGCATCCGCCGGTCGAGCAGGACCGCGTCGACATCCTCGTCGACGGCCGCGAGCGCCTCCTCCCCGCCGTAGGCGACCCGGGTCTCGTAGGCGTCGTCCAGTCTGAGGGCGTAGGTATCCGCGACGGCAGCCTCGTCGTCGGCCACGAGCACGACCGGACAACTCGGTGCCACGTCGTCGGTTCGACCAGGACCCGTATAGACCCTTTGTCCGGCCGCGTGAGGCATCAGCCGTGGTGGCGCCCGATCTCCCGGAAGGCGGTGTCGATGTCCTCGAAGCCCTCGAGGGTATCGTCCATCTGCTCCTTGAGCTCGTCTGCCCGCTGAGAGAGGTCCTGGAGTCGGTCGTTCTCGCTGACCTCCTGGGCCGACAGTTCCGCCTCCAACAGTGCGAGCTTCGAGGTGACATTCATATACTCCGAGAGCCGCGTGTCGTACCGTTTGGCGCGGATCTGCTGGCTGATAGCCGCCGTCAGGTCGTCTTTCTCGACGGGCTTACACAGGTAGTCGTCGAAGGGCATGTCGATAATGTCCATCCCAGGGTCGACGGCGGTGAGCATGATCACCCGGGTGTCGTGGCCCTGGTCACGCAGCTGTTCGAGGACCTCGTCGCCGGAGAGACTCGGCATCCGCCGGTCAAGCAACACGATGTCGACGTCATCGTCGACGGCCGCAAGCGCCTCCTCCCCGCCGTAGGCGACCCGGGTCTCGAACGCCGTCTCGAGGCGGAGCGCGTACACGTCGGCAACCTCGGGCTCGTCGTCGACGACGAGCACGGTCGCCCGGGTGCTCTCCGACACAGCGGTGACCACGACACCGCCGGTAATAAGTGTGTGTCATCCACCCGTCTCCCCGACAGCGGGCGCGCGGTCGGCGGGTAGAACCGCGTAGCGGAAGTTTAAAGCCCGGCTGAAATCGAGTTCCGAACACGGATGCTCGCGCCACTCCAGCTCGTCGACAGCTTCCTCCTCAACTACAACGTGGGGGACGCGTTTGTGGTGGTGTTTGCGCTCGGGCTGCTCGCGACGCTCCCGCTGCGCTCCCGGAAGGTGACCACGCTTCACGTCACCGTGTTCGGGCTTGTCTTCCTACTGACCCCCGCGAGCGCCATGAGCGTCGAAGGCTCGACACACCTCCTCGGGAGCCCGTTCCAGTACAAGATGCTCGGGCTACTTCTGCTGGTTGTCGGCCCGGTCCTCTACGCCAGCGCGAAGCGGTAACCCGGCCGTTCCGGCGGTTCTCGGCCGGCGCGAGCGTGTCTCGCGGGCAAGGTTAATGCGTTCCCGCCGTAACTATTGTACATGATTGCCGTCGCCACGACCGAGCCATGAGCGGGGACGAGGACTGGTTCGAGCAGGCCCTCGAGGATGCCGACGAGGAGACCGGAGACACGGCCACGAGCGACACCGAGGACACGTTCGACGACGACTCCTTCGGTGATGGGGATGGCGGTGACCCGTTCGATGACAGCTCCTTCGGCGAGGCCGGTGGGGCGTCGGGCGATGACGTCCCGGCCGGCGGGGAGGAGAGCGACCCCGCCTCGTTCAGTGAGGGCGGCGAGGACCTGTTCGACGACGACTTCACGAGCGCCTTTGGCGGCAGCGAGACGGAGTTTGACGACGAGGACTTCGAGTCCAGTATCCCCCGTATCGACACCGGGATCGAGGGGCTGGACAATATGATCCTCGGCGGGGTCCCGGCGCGACACCTCATCGCCTGTATCGGCGGGGCCGGCAGCGGCAAGACCACATTCGGGCTACAGTTTCTGCACCACGGGCTCGAACACGGGGAAAATGGGGTGTTCATCACGCTCGAACAGAGCTACGAGGATATCATGGACACCGCCAACGGGCGGGGCTGGGAGTTCGACCGCTACGAACAGGCGGACGCGCTGGCGGTCGTTGACCTGGACCCCGTGGAGATGGCAAACAGTCTCGACAACATCCGGGGCGAGCTTCCGGAGTTGGTGCGGGACTTCGACGCCGACCGGCTCGTACTCGACTCCGTCTCCCTGCTGGAGATGATGTACGACGACGAGGCCCGTCGCCGGACCGAGGTGTTCGATTTCACGCGCTCGCTGAAGCAGGCAGGGGTCACGACATTCCTCACCAGCGAGGCCAGCGAGGACAGCGAGTACGCCTCCCGTCACGGCATCATCGAGTACCTCACCGATGCGGTCTTTTTCCTCCAGTACATCCGCGGCCAGTCCCAGGAGACCCGGCTCGCGGTGGAGATCCAGAAGATCCGCAACGCCAACCACTCCCGGGAGCGCAAACCCTACGAGATCACCGGCGAGGGGATATCCGTGTACCAGCAGGCAAATATCTTTTGACTACTTTTTTGCGCTCGGGTGTCCTCGCGCGGCGAAGCCGCGCTATGGCACCACTCGCAGAAAAAACATAGTGAAAAAAGCCGCGTGATGAGACCGAACGAGGGGTCATCAGAGCAGAATTCTGACGGCGAATCGCGCGCCTGCGGCGCGCGAACACTGGTGGCGGCCTGCCGTTCCCCGTGCTCGCGGGATGAACCGCACGCCCGGCCGCTGTCGTTGTGTGCCAGCGCGCGATCTCGCCGCCCGTTCGCGGCTCAGCGCACCACGGTCACGGGGACCGGTGAGCGGCGGATAACGGTCTCCGCCACACTGCCCAGCAGGAGCCGTGAGACCCCCTGCCGACCGTGACTGCCCATCACGACGTGGTCGATGTCGTTGTCCTCGTCGCCGGCGAAGTCGACGATCACGTCGGTTGGCTTGCCGACCTCGGTGGCCCGCTCGGTGGCTACCCCCTCGTCGACCGTGTCCTCGACCTCCTCGAACAGTTCCTCGGCCCGGCTCGTCTCGCGTTCGTACCACTCCTCGGAGAAACTCGGGAGAGTGGCGCTGGGGTAGCTGGTCTCTCTGGCCGGGTCGATGACGTGCAACAGGACCACCGTCGCCTCGGTCAGTTCCTCGGTGACGAACCCGGCCGCGTTCAGCCCCTGCTCGGAGCCGTCCACCGGAACGAGCACGCGTTCTATCATACCGACAGTACCGTCACCGGCCGGATAACCCTTGCCTCCGTTTCCGGGCGCCGGTCAGCCCCGGCCGTGTCTGGTCACACAGTGTGGCAGTCCGACCAGCTCGACGGGCTCGGAGTTATCCGGCGAGTAGACCACCATCTGCCCTTTCTCCATGTAGGGTACCTTCGACTCGAGATTGCTGGGGATATTGACCGCCGAGATGGCGTCCTCGTCGCCGAGATTCAGCACGGCCGTCGTGTTGACCTGTTTGAATACAGGGTCGGCGATATCCTGGGGGTCCTGGGTGATCAGAAAGAGGCCGAGCCGTTCCTTCCGGCCCTGTTTTGCGGCCTCGGTGAACTTCCCGATCACCTTCCGGGCCTGGACGCTGTCGGCGTCGGTCAGGAAGTTGTGGGCCTCGTCCATCCCCACCACCAGCGGGGTCTCCTTTATCCGGTCGTACCGGGGGTCGTTCGAGAGCTTCTGGTCGACGAGCAGGGAGGCAAGCGCCAGCACCACCGTCTCGGTGTCCCGGCTGGAGGTGATGTGGTAGGTCGGGACGACCGTCAGCCCGCCCGCCCGGACGAACTCGTGGACCCGCTCGGTGACGGGTTTGGCGTCCTGGTCGAAGACGTTCCCGAACCCGCGGGCACGCCGGGAAACGGCGTCGAAGGTCGCCTCGTGGACCCGCCCGCTCTCGTCGAGGTCCTCGCGCAGCGCCGGGTCGTCGAGAAACGCCGTGAACTGCTCGTAGGTTCCCTCGCGGCCGTGCTCGTCGCGAAACCGGGGCAGGAGGACGTTCGTGAGCGCGCCGTACTGGTTGTCGTTGAGGCCGCTGCCGGCGATCAGCCAGGGGTTGTTGTAGACCATCGAGAAGGGGACCGTGAAGCGGACCTCCTCGGCGCGGTGACCGCTTGCCGAGTAGGTGGCCGAGCCGACCTGGGGGACAAAGACAACGGTGTCCTCGTGCCCGCCGTGGGTCACACCCTCCCGGTCAAGCCGGCGGGCGAAGTCCTCGGGGTACTCGCCGTCGTGGCGCATCTGGGCGTACTCGTCCTGGGGGTCGAACTGGACGACCGCGGGCGCGACCTCGCGGTCGGCGCCGGTCTCGACGGGGTAGCTCCGGTCGCCCAGATACTGCCGGAGGACGTTCTTTGCGGCGTGGGTCTTGCCCGACCCCGTCCCCCCGGCTACGAGCGTGTGTCGGAAGACCAGCGGGTCCCCCGAGTCGTAGTCGTCTTTCAGCCGGTAGTCGATGGTCGGCGGCTCCGCGGCCGTCCGGACCGTCTCGCCGCCGACCGCCAGGTGACCCAGGAACACCCCCTCGGCGGGCATCTTCAGCCCGGTCTTGATCTCGGCTTTGTCCTCGGCCTCGTGGACGACCGACTCGGGTTTGGGGACCCGGTCGGTCATCCGGCGTCTGAGGGCTCCGTCATCCTCGTACAGCACCGCCACCGGGTCAAGCGTCGCCATCAGCTTGAAGTCCTCCTCGTCGATCCCCGCCGAACGCATCGCCCGGCGGGCGTGAATCTCGGTGGCGTCGTCGGCACGGTACTCCTGGGCGTACTCCAGTGCGGAGACCCGACAGAACAGCCGCTCGTCGTCGGGGTAGGGGGCGAGCAGGTACGACCCCACACGCACGCCCGAGCGGTTGTCCGCGGTCACGTACGCCCGCAGACGGGTCTCCGCCTCGTCCTCGGCGATCCGGAGCCCCTCGGCCGCCGAGAGGACGCCAACCCCGCGGTCCCGGCCGGCCGGCGTCGCCTCGTACCGCTCGAAGTCGTCCGTTGCCGCCGGGTCGTCGCCGCCGTCGTGGTCGCTGGTGTCGGTAACTGCGTCCCCGCTATCCGGGCTGTCGGCGCCGGCCTCGTCGGCGCCACCCCCGTCGTCGCTATCAAATTCGGTGAAATCCCCGAGGTCGGACATGTCCACAGCATACCCCCGCCGGTACATACCCGTTTCCCTGCCGGGCCGGAAGTGGTCGGGCTGCGGGAGACCGGGGAAACGATACCGCCGCCGGCCGCGAGGACCCGCACAGTGCGTCCGAGCGCCCACACCCGACCGGCAACTCGGCGGACGCCTGACCGCGGTCGGCTACCGTCCCGTGCCCGCGCTGCTGTTCCGGGACCCCTCGCGTGGCCTGGCGGCCGCCGGGGCCGCTCAGGGGCTCCGCTGTTTTGTCGTGCTCCCGGTTGTTGGCCTTCTGAGCGGTGTCGGGCTCTCTCTCGCCGGCAGCTACCTCGCGGGGGCTGACGCTTGGCTCTGCCCTCGTGTCCGTCCCGCCCCCCGTGGGCCTTCCCGGGCTGGTCCCGTTCGGCCGTGCCCTGACAGCGGCGCTCGCGAGCCTGCGGGCGCTGTGGGGATACGTCGGCGAGGAACTGTGAGGGGGAGGGCAGCCGTCGCGACAGGTCAGCCCTGCGTCCGTTCCATCTCGTAGCTCAGCCGGTGGGGCATCAGCGCCAGCGCGCGGATGATCGCCGCCAGGGCGACGAAGATGCCCACGAGAATGTGGCCGATCCCGCCGAGTTTCAGCCACAGCAGCATCGACGGGAACTGGTGGATCGAGGCGAGTTCCTCGCTCGCTGCGGCGCTTCGCGGGAGTTCGGCGCCTCCGCCGGCGATACTGTTCTCGGTGAACGTCGCAAAGAAGTTCTCAACCAGCGGGTGGAACTGCGTCAACTCGAGAAACAGCGCCATGCCGACCAGGAGGTAGCCGACTGCGGCGAACACGGCACCCACCTTCAGCATTCGCTTGATCGATGACACGGTCGATTCGACAGCCTCGGGCGCCTCGCGTTCCAGCGAGGCCGCGTTTTCGGTTGCCATTCCGTCCTACTATCGACGGGGGTTACAGATAGTGACTGATGAGGTGGGTGTCCGTGCCACAGGTCTCCGGTAACGTTATGTGTGAGGCTGTTGGGAACTGTCCGTTCTAGTCAGCCTCGGCGCCCGAAGTGTGGACAACGACAGCGGTTTTACCGGCCGAGCCGAAGGTAACTGTATGCTGCTCATCCGTGGGTTGGCCGGAGGGACGGGGCTGACGGGGACGCTGTACGAGCCGGGTGAGACGCCGCCGTCCTACCGGGGTGCGCCTGACGTCGGCGCGCCCTACGTCTGGGTCTGTGACGAGTTCTACGCCGTCGAAACCGGCGGGCAGACCCTCGAACTCGACGACGGGTCGGTCCAGGTCGCCTTCGAACAGCCCTCCCCACGGGGGTACGACCACCGCGACCAGGCCGTCGAAGCCGCGAAGGCCCACATCCGCGAACAGTTCGCCCGGATCGGCGTGAGCGACAGCGTCGACTTCGAGACTGAACACGTCGTGCCGGAGACTGCCGAGCCCTGAGTAGGAGGACGTCCGGGTCGCCGCCCGTCTCCCGTCAGTAGCCCCCGCCGTCCTCGAAACACCGTCCGCACTTTGTCGTCGTCGCCGCCTCACCGCCCGGCTCGGCCTCGCTGACCACCCTGAGTTTGTCGTGAGAGATGTGGAATGTGGAGCCACAGGCGGCCCGGCGCTCCGGCCGGCCGGTCTCCTGTCTGTGGACCGTGTTCGTGACCTCGTTCAAAATAACCTCCATGTATCCTGTTAACATACTGGACATTACTGTCCGTTGCTTGGGTGACAAGGGGGATACTGGTCGACCGGGCAGGACAGACCCGGTCTACCAGCCGACCGGGGTCCGGTCGCGCCAGCACCGGCCGGCCGGCGCGCCGGGTTCGAACCGGGCCAGCCACGCCGGCGTGTCCGCCCCCTCGGCGGGGCTGCGCGGCGCCCCCGGCGTCGCCAGTTCGGTCCGGACCCACCCGGGTCGGGCCGCGTTGGCGAGCAACCCCTGGTCGGCGTACTCGCCGTGGAGGTACGCGGTCAACCCGTTCAGCCCCGTCTTCGAGAGACGGTAGGGTGGCGAGCCGCCGTCCATTCCCGCCCCCAGCGTTCCCAGCCCCGACGAGAGGTTCACGACACGGCTACCCGTCCGCTCCAGCAGCAGCGACAGCGCGTACTTCGTCAGGACGACCGCCCCGCGGAGGTTCACCGCCAGCGTCTCGTCGATGTCCTCGACGGGCGCCTCGTGGAGCGGGTCGGTCGGCCCGCGGACACCGGCGTTGTTGACCAGTATATCCAGCCGGTCAGCCTCCGCCTCGACCCGGTCGACCGCCGCCTGCATCGCCGCGTCGTCGGTGACGTCGAGCCTGAGGGGGCGCTGGTCGTCGGCCGTCACGTCCCCGGGGTCACGGGCGCCGGCGTAGACGGTGGCGCCGCGCTCGGCGAGGATGCGGGCTATCTGCTCGCCGATACCGCGGTTGGCACCGGTCACGAGCGCCACCTGCCCCGACAGCGAGTCGTAGGTGTCGACCCTCATAGCATCCCCTCCAGGGCCGCCCACCGCTTGTCGTCGTAGGAGGGTTGCCGGTCGGTGTCGAACTCCCGCTCGATACGCCGCCGGAGGGTCCGTTTGCCCTGCCGGTCGATCCGGGCGAGTTCGTCGGCCTTGCCGACGGCAAGCGGCGGGCCTCGCTCGCCAGCCACCTCCGACAGCAGGTGGGTGGTCAGGTCCGTCCGCAGGTCCGTGTCGCGGGTGAACGCGTAGGGCGCCTCGACACGGTAGACCAGGTCGTCCCGGGGGTCGTAGACGACAAAGAAGGTGACCTCGTAGGCCTCGGGGTCGAGGCTGTGCTCGTGGGGCACCGCGAGTTCCCCACAGCCGAGCGCGGCGTCGGTCCCCAGCCGCGAGCGAAACCACCCGGTAAAGGTCAGCGAGTCAGTCCTCGGCGCACCGTCCCCGTCGGGCCGTTCGAGCACCCGCCGAAAGAAGGCGTCGTCGTCGACCCAGGGTGCGCCGGTCCTCTCCCGGAGCAGCCGCGTCACCGCCTTCGAGGCCGAGTTCTTGACAAAGCCCACGAGCGGGACGTCACGCTCGACGAACGTCTCGACGAGTTCGAGATAGTTCGCGAGCACGTCCTGTGGCTGTTTCTCGTCGGTGAGCAGCCGCCGGAGTTCGGGGTCCCGTTCCCCCCACTTCAGCAGGCCCGTGGGGTAGAGCGGCCCGTCGAGCACCAGCAGGTCCTCGACAACGTCGGCCTGCGCGAGGGCGTGCTCGCTCTCGGCGAGATACAGCGCCAGCGCGTGGACGACAGTCTGCTCGTACCGGTCGACCCGGGGGGCGTGTAGCACCCGGCGGCGGGCGTAGCCACGGTCGCCGCCGCGCCACCCCTCGGCGCTCGGCGCGGCCGTCCGGTCGTTGGTGTGGACGGTCATCACGATGGTCCGGCCGCGGTGTAACTCGACGTCGGAGGGTTCGGCGGCCATCGCGGCCTGTGAGACGTCGAGCACCAGCCCGTTCTCGAATGTCGTCGGGTTGATCGTCCCCGCGTCGAGGCCGTGCTGGGTGGGAAACGGGGAGTCCGTCAGCGCGATATCCTCGATAGCCACCGTCCGGCGGCGGTGCTCGCCGAGGGGGTCGAGTACCGTCTCGCCGCCGTCGTACAGCGGGTCGAGAAACGCCCAGGCGGCCGCGGCGGCCTCACCGTGGTCGCGGTCGTCCACGGTCCGGCCCACGCGGCCCGCGAGCTGTGCGATACCGTCGACGTGGACGGGGTCGAGGGTCATACCCACACTTCACGCCCCCGGGCAAAAACCTCCGGGCGAGACTGGGCGAGCCGGCGATGCTCCGAGCGGCTGTCCCTGCTCGCCTGCACAAGTTACGCGAGTCCAAAGGTCTATGACTGCCGACACGCTACTGTTCGGTACGATGAGCACAGACACCCAGTCGGAGGACGACCTGCGCGAGCAGATCACGAACTTCCTCCGCCGGAACTTCCCGCAGATCCAGATGCACGGCGGTAGCGCGGCCATCCAGGAGATCGACCGCGAGACCGGCAACGTCACCATCCAGCTCGGCGGCGCCTGCTCGGGCTGTGGCATCTCCCCGATGACTATCCAGGCGATCAAGACCCGCATGACAAAGGAGATCCCCGAGATCGAGACGGTCCACGCCTCGACCGGCATGGGCGGCAACGAGGGGATGTCCGGCGGTGCAGACGGGATGAGCCCCTCCTTCCCCGGCGAGACCCGCGGCGGCGACGTCGAGGACGACGAAGGTCCCGAGGCCCCGTTCTGATCACCCGCGGTCCCCCGACTCCTCTGTCTCCCGGTCGCTGAGAAGCGCCGCCAGCGTCCGGTTGACCGGGACCGGCTCCGTGGCCCGCTCGAGCACATAGCCGTTGATCGCACCGACCTCCGTGCGGCGGCCGGCCTCGACGTCCTGACGCATCGAGGAGACGTTACCGGCGGTGTCACGGGCGACCCCCTCCATCGCAGCGACCGCCGCCCCAGGGTCGAGGTCGACGCCCGCGGCGGCCGCGACCCTCGCAGTCTCGCGGGCGGCCGCCCGGGCCGTCCCGGCGAGTGGCTCCGTCAGGACGGCTCCGTTGTCGACCCGGGCGAGCGCCGTGGTCGGGTTGATCCCCGCGTTGACAGCCAGCTTCGTCCAGAGCCGACGGGGCATGTCGTCGGCGACCGTCGTGTCGACCCCGGCACTACGGAAGCACTCGCCGACCCGCCGGGCGACCGGTGACATCCCTCCCGCAGGGGGGCCGAGGGTAACCCCCCCGACGCCGTTGCACCTGACGGCACCCGGGCCCGTCCGCCGTGCGCCGAAGTCGGTGGTGCCGGCGAGCACCGGGCACGGGAGCGTGGCCGCCAGCGTCTCCTCGTTGCCCATCCCGTTTTGCAGCGAGAGGACCGCGCCGGCGTCGTCCATCGCCGCGAGCGCCGCGGCGGCGTCAGGGGTATCGAAGGCTTTGACAGTGACCAACACCAGGTCGGCGCTCGCGGGCGGGTCGGTGCGGGCCTCGGGGTGGACCGTCAGGTCGACGCCGCCGGTCACCCGGAGCCCGTCGGCACGGACTGCCCGGACGTGTTCCTCCCGGCCCACGAGCGTGACCTGGTGTGTGCGGGCGAGCAGGCCACCGACGAGGCTGCCCAGACTCCCCGCGCCGAAGACGACGACGTGCACACCGGTAGGTCGGTCCTCCTGCCAGTAATATCTCCTCCTTTACTGGGTTGGGCAGTCGACAACAGTACCTGTTACTCCGTGTCGGGGCTCCGGGCTGGGACGCGGCCGCCTGCGGCCGGCGTGCGGTCGGCGTCGGTGACGGCGGTGCCGGCGACACCCTCGGCGAGGAAGTCCGACAGCGGCGGACCGACGTTTCCGGGCTCGACGAGAAAGGCGTCGTGACCGTGGTCGGAGTCGACAACGTGGTGGGCGACATCGGCGCCGGCCTCGCGGGCCGCGTCGGCGAGGGCCGTTGCCTGCTCGACCGTAAAGTGCCAGTCGGCGGTAAAGGACATCACAAGCACCTCGCCGTCGAAGGCGCCGAGTGCCTCGGCGTCGGAGTCGAACCCCTCCGCGAGGTCGTAGTTGTCCATCGCCCGCGTGAGGTAGAGGTAGCTGTTGGCGTCGAAGCGGTCGGCAAAGCGGTCGGCGTTGTAGTCGAGGTAGGATTCGACGTCCCGGTAGGGGAAGAAGCCGCCCGCGGGGTCGGTCGGGAACGAGCGGACGGCGTCGCGCCCGGCGGCACGGCGGCCGAACCGCTGTGCCATGGAGTCCTTCGAGAGGTACATGACGTGGCCGACCTGGCGGGCAAGCGCCAACCCGTCGGTAGGAGGGTCCTCGCCGTAGTACTCCCCGCGTTGCCAGTTCGGGTCGGTCGTGATGGCGCGGCGGGCGATGGCGTCGAGCGCGAGACACTGCGGGTCCAGGCGGGCGGCGGTCGCGATGGGGGCGAGTTTCTCGACGTGGTCGGGGTGCTGTTTGCCCCACTCGAGGACGTTCATCCCGCCGACGCTGCCCCCGGTGACGGCGTGGAGGTGGGGGACTCCGAGCTCGTCGAGCAGCAGGCGCTGGGCCTTGGTCCAGTCGGCGACGGTCACTGGCGGGAAGTCGGTGCCGTAGGGCTCGCCGGTCTCGGGGTTCTCGGCGGGCGGCCCGGTCGTCCCGTAGCAGGAGCCGGGGACGTTGGCACAGACCACGTAGTACTCGGTGGTGTCGATAGCCTTGCCGGGGCCGACGATGTCGTCCCACCAGGCGCGGGCCTGGCCCGCGGTGTCGGTCTCGCGGTCGTGGCCGGCGACGTGCTGGCTGCCGGTCAGGGCGTGACAGACCAGCACCGCATTCCCGCCGGTAAACTCCCCGTAGGCCTCGTAAGCCACCTCCAGGTCGGCGACCGAGCGGCCACACTCGAACTCGACGGTCCCCAGCGAGACGGTCCCACGGTCGACGTTCATCGGCCGGCTGCCTCGATTGCCCGGTCGAGGTCGGCGACGATGTCGGCGGCGTCCTCGATGCCGGCCGAGAGGCGGACCAGGTCCGGCGTCACCCCCGAGGCCCGCTGGTCCGCCGCCGAGAGCTGTGCGTGAGTGGTCGAGGCGGGGTGGATCACCAGCGTTCTCGCGTCCCCGACGTTTGCGAGAAACTGTGCGATGTCGGTCTCCTCACAGAGGGTCTTGCCGGCCTCGTACCCCCCCTCGAGCCCGAAGGTGACGACCGCGCCGTACCCGCCATCGAGGTAGTCGCCTGCGGTGTCGTGGGTCTCGTGACCGGCGAGTCCGGGGTAGGTGACCCACGCGACGTCGGGGTGGTCACGGAGGTGTTCGGCGACGGTCATCGCGTTCTCACAGTGTCGCTCCATCCGTAGGTCGAGGGTTTCGACGCCCTGGAGCGTTGCCCAGGCGTCGAAGGGTTTCTGTCCGTCACCGAGGCTGCGCACCGCGCGCTGGCGGGCCGCGACCGCGAACGCACGGTCGCCAAAGCGGTCGGCAAAGTTCACCCCGAAGGCGGGGTTCTCGCCGCCGACCTCCGGGAACCGCGCCGGATACTCGCCCCAGGGGAACGACCCGCCGTCGACGAGTACGCCACCGAGGGTCGTCCCGGAGCCGTGGAGCCACTTTGTCGTCGACTCCCAGACGAGGTCCGCCCCCCGCTCCAGCGGCCGGCAGAGCGCGGGTGTCGCGAAGGTGTTGTCGACGAACAGCGGCACGCCGTGGTCGTGTGACACCGCGCCGATGGCTTCGATATCCGGGGTGACCAGAGAGGGGTTCGCCAGCGTCTCGCAGTGGACGTAGGCGGTGTCGCCGTCGATGGCGTCGGCGTAGGCGTCGGGGTCGAGCGTGTCGACAAACCGGGTCTCGACCCCCC
>CAZQZE010000007.1:0-21325 GCA_964597715.1 uncultured Halobacteriales archaeon | reverse complement strand
ACCGGGTCGACGACTTCGAGACCGTCATGTTCCCGCTCAACCCCGTCGTCGCCGCAAAGGAGGGTGAAAAGTACGACTACGGAGCCGTCCTCGACACCGCCCAAAAGGAGGGGGTCGGGACACTCGGCATCAAGGCCTTCGCGAAGGGGCCGTGGCCCCCGGCCGAGGAACTCGCCCCGGCCGACCGGCCCTACGCGACCTGGTACGAGCCCGTCGGGACGCCGGCGGCGGTGCGGGAACGGTTCGACTTCGCGGCCGCACAGGGGCTGACCAGCGTCGTCACCCCGGGCGACCCGACGCTCGTCGCGATGGTGCTGGACGCCGCCGAGCGCTACGACGGGATGGACGAGGCGACACAGCGCTCGCTGCTGGACCGGCACCGCGACGAGGAGAGTCCGGTGCCCCAACAGCTGCACCACTGACCCGCGGTCGGCCGGTCCACCACTGCCCGGCAGCGGCCGGCCCGCGGGAATCTTTATACGCTGGCGGTACGGGGTGGCGGTATGCGACTCGATACCAAGACAGCAGTTATTACCGGCGGCGGGTCGGGGCTCGGGCGGGCAACGGCGAAACGGTTCGCGGAGGAGGGAGCAACGGTCGTCGCCGCGGACATCGACGCCGGGGCGGCCGAGGAGACGGTCGCCGCCATCGAGGACGACGGCGGCGATGCCCTGGCACACGAACTCGACGTCACCGACGCGGAGGCGGTCCACGCGGCTATCGACGCCACCGCGGAGGAACACGGGCTGGATATCGTCGTGAACAACGCCGGAATCAGCCACACCCGCACGGTCACCGAGGAGGTCGGCGAGGAGGAGCGCGACCGGGTCATCGACGTCAACATCAACGGCGTCTGGAACGGCTGTCACGCCGCCCTTCCACACCTCAAGAGCCAGGGGTCGGGGAGCATCATCAACACGGCCTCCTTCGCGGGGGTCACCGGCGTCGCGCGGCTGTCAGCGTACTCGCTGACGAAGGGGGCCGTGGTGAACTTCACCCACTCGCTCGCGGCGGAGGCCGGACCCGACGGCGTCCGGGTAAACGCGGTCTGCCCGGCGGTGACCGACACGCCACTCGCCCGCGGCGATACCGGCGAGGAGGAGTGGGAACAGTTGAAGTCACAGATGGCCGACCAGTACCCGCTGCGCCGGCTCGGCCGGCCCAGGGATATTGCGAACGCGATGCTCTTTTTGGCCAGCGACGAGGCCGACTGGGTCACCGGCCACTCGCTTGTCGTCGACGGCGGCTACTCGGTCGCCGAACAGTAGGGGAGACGACGGGCTACTCACCGAGTCCCGGCGTGGCGTCGCCGGTCGGGGTTCCGGCAACCGCCTCGCGGGTGTCCTCGAGCCCGTCCCGGCAGCCGGCCACCAGTACCAGCGGGTCGCCGGCGGGGGCGTACACGTCCATGTCCCGGCCTTTCTCCGAGTACCAGCTGTCGACGACAGTGACGAGGTCGGCCGCGACCAGCCGCTCGATGTGGTACGCGACGTTCTGGATCGACGTCCCGAACTCGTCGGCCAGTTCGGACTGGGTTGCCGGCTCCCGGTACAGCTGTCCGAGCACCGACCGGGCGGTGTCCGAGGAGAGTACCGAAAAGACATCGGCCGAGTCCCCGTCGCCGAGCCCGACGACCTGTGGCTGCTCCGGCTGTCTGTCCGGCGGTTCCCGTGGAATGAGTCCGCTCATACCCGTTTGGACACACCGGGGCCACACAAGCGGTTACACTACACTCGTAGCCGTCCCGGCTCCGAAGGGCTACGTGAGTTGCCCCGGCCGCCGGTGTGTCTCGGTGCGGGACAACGCACCCCGATTTGTCCCCCTGTGCGGCCGAACCCGGGTGTAACTGCCGACCGGCGGTCCGTCCGGCTCACTTCCCCTCGAATTCCGGCTCCCTGCCCTCGAGTCTGGCGGTGAACCCCTCGGTGTAGTCGTCCGTGTCGACGAGTTCCTGGCCCCGGGCGGCCTCCTGTTCCAGCCCCTCCGACAGCGGCGTGTCCAGCGCCGAGTTGAGCAACTCGCGGGCGTGTTCCATCCCCAGCGGTGCGTTCCCGGCCAGGTTGTCCGCCCACTCGCGGGCACGGTCCCCGACGTCGTCGGGGTCCTCGACGACCTCGTGGACCAGGTTACAGTCGGCCGCCTCCTCGGGGTCGATCAGCTCCCCGGTGAGCACCAGCTCCTTTGCCTTCGACAGCCCCACCATCCGGGGGAGCCGTTGGGTCGCCCCGCCTGACGGGAACACCCCGAGGTTCACCTCCAAGAGCCCGTAGTTGGCGTCGCTGTCGATGACCCGGAAGTCGACCGGCAGGACGAGTTCGAACGCGCCGGCGACCGCCGCCCCCTCGATCCCGGCGACCGACGGGACAGTCATCTCGTCGATAAAGTGGGTGACGTCGTCCAGCGAGGTCTCCATCTCGGGGCTGTCACCCTCGCCGCGGTCGCGCATCATCTCCAGGTCCATCCCCGCACAGAAGACCGGCCCCTCGCCGAGCAACACCAGAGCCCGCACGTCGTCGTCGGCCTCGACCTCCTCGAGTGCCGTCTTGAGGTCGGTGAGCAGCGGGCCGTTCATCGCGTTTCGCTTCTCCGGCCGGTTCAACCGCACCTCGGCCCGGCTGTCCACGGTCTCGAGTGTCACGTGTCCGCTCCCGATTTCTCGCATCGTACCAGCCAAACTGAACGAGCGGGCATATAATTAAGGGACCCACACGCTGACACCGGCCTCGCCTCGGGGCCCGGCCGCCCGGCACACTCGGAGGGTAGCCCCCGCCGGGTCTCACTCGACGCCGAGCTGTTTGGCGATCGTGTTCAGCTGGATCTCGTCGGTCCCCTCGACGATCCGCAGCAGCCGCGCGTACTGCAGGTGGTCCATGAACGGGTTGTCCTCGGAGAGACCGTTTCCGCCGTGGACCTGGACGACGTCGTCGGCCACGTCGAAGAACGTGTTCGTCGCGATATACTTCAGGATCGACGACTCCTCGATGGTCTCCTCGCCCCGGTCCATCGCCCAGGCGAGGCGCAGCCCGGCGGCGTCGGCCGCGTAGGTCCGGGCTCGCCCCTCGGCGAGCTTGTGAGAGATCCCCTGGAACTTCCCGATAGACCGGCCAAAGGCCTCGCGGCTGTTGGCGTACTCGACGCCGCGCTCGATCATGTGTTCGGCCGCTCCGACCGCCTCCGCACCGAGTTCGAGCCGGCCCAGCGAGAGAAAGTCCATGGCGGCGTAGAAGGCACCGTCGACCTCGCCGAGCACGCGGTCCTCGGGAACCCGCACGCCGTCGAGGAGTATCTCGGACTGCAACCCGACGGAGCCGACGGCGTTGTTGAACGAGCCGACCTCGAACTCGTCGTCCTCGACGATGAAGCAGGTGATCCCCCCGTAGCGCCCGGCCTCCTCCTGTGGGCTGGTGCGGGCAAACACCTGTACAAAGTCGGCGTAGGGGGCGTTGGTGATCCACTGTTTCTGGCCGTCGATAACCCACTCGTCGCCCTCCTTGCGGGCGGTCGTGTCCATGTTCGGCGAGTCCGACCCCACACCCGGCTCCGTCTGGCCGAACGCCGTCGACTTCTCGCCGGCGACCGCCGGCGTGAGATACTGCTCGACCTGGTCGCCCTCGGCCTGGAGGAGCAGCGGCTTTGGACCCTCCGGCCCCGCGAGCACACTCTCGGTCAGCCCGGTGCCGTGGGAGGCGACCCGCTTCTTTGCGCGGTACCACGTCACGTTCGAGACGCCGCCACCCCCGGCTTCCTCCGGCAGGTTCATCGCGTAAAAGCCCGCCTCGGCGCTTCGCTTCCGGATCGTCTCCTTTGCCTCGACCACCTCGTCCACGAGACGGCCGTCGGTCTCGTGACGGAGTCGGGGGTTACTGTAGGTCTCCCCGAGGTCGTCGACGACCGGCTCGACCTCCTGCTCGATGAACTCGTCGAGACTGTCGAGGATCAGCTGTGTCTCGTCGTTGGTCTCGAAGCTCACACCGTCGATAACCCGGTTGTCCGTTGTTGCCATACCATACAGTCCCGGCGTGCGCATTTCAAACTGACCCTCCCCGTATCGCCCGTCCGGGCAGGCGGGAGAACCGTCGGCACGCACTGTCACGTCGGGCCTGTGACGGGCGGCCGGTTCGGGACGGTGAGGGCAGCGGGTGACAGCGCGGGGCCCGGCCGGTCAGATGTAGTCGAAGAGGTGGCCGGCGACGCGGCGCTTTTGGATCTCCTCGGCGCCCTCGGTGATCCGGTAGCGGCGGTGGTGGCGGTAGATGTGCTCGAAGGGCTTGTGCCGGCTGTAGCCGACACCGCCGTGGACCTGCATCGCCCGGTCGGCCGCCCGGCAGACGAGGTCGTTTGCCGTGTAGTTACACATCGCGACCAACTGGCTGACCGACGACCGGGAGTCGGTGATCATCTGCCCCTCGTCGTCGAGGGCCGCCGCCGTCTTTCGGATCGTGTTCCGGAGCATCTCGGCTTCGGTGTGGAGTTCGGCCAGCGGGAACTGGATGGCCTGGCGCTTGGCGAGTGGCTCCCCCCAGGTCTCCCGCTCTTTGGCGTACTCGACGGCCTCGTCGATACAGAACTGCGCGGCCCCGAGACTCGCGGCCGCCTGTCGGATCCGGCTCTCGTGGACGAACCGCTGGGCGACGTGCAGGCCTTTGCCCTCCTCGCCGACAACCGCCGACTCGGGCACCCGGACGTCGTCGATGGAGACCTCGGCGTGGTCTGTCGGCATGTTGAACGTCCACCAGTAGAAGTCGACCTCCATCCCCGGGGCGTCGGTCGGCACCAGAAACGCCGTGATACCCTCGCCGTCGCCGGGGTCGCCGCCGGTCCGGGCAAAGACCAGGTCGTAGTCAGCCACGTGCATACCGCTGTTCCAGCGTTTCTCGCCGTTGAGGACCCACCCGTCGCCGTCCCGTTCCGCGGTTGTCTCCATCCACGTCGCGTCGCTCCCGTGGTCGGGTTCGGTCAGGCCGAAGGCGACCCGGGTCTCCCCGGTGATGACGTCCTCGATCATCCCCTGCTGGGTCTCGTTGCCAAAGCGGTCGAGGATCTGCGGGAACTGGAGGTTCCCGACGACCGACGCCTCGGTCTGGAGGACGTTGTGCAGCCCGGGGCCTTTGTGAGCGAGGTGCTCGCGGATAACCGCCATCCCCAGATTCGAGCCGTCCGCCCCGCCCATCTTCTCGGGTAAGGGGTAGCGGTAGAAGCCTGCCTCGTCGGCCCGGTCGCGCATCTCACCCAGCACCTCCTCCCAGTGGTCGGCGGGAACGCCGCCGTTCTCCCAGTCCGTCCGGGCGTGTTCGCGGCGCTTGTCGAAATACTGGATGTGTTCCTCCTCGAGCGGTTTGATCTCCCTCTCGATGAACTCGTCGAGGTCGTCGAGGAACGCCTGTATCCCGTCGGGTACGCCGTATGCCATGGTCTGTCGTTACATTCACCGGCTCAAATAACTTCCCCCGGGGTCGTGTCGGCTCACACCGCCGCGTCCGCCTGGCTGGCGTCGACAGCTATTTGTCGGCCGGTCGAATCAGGGGCATCTATGCCGTATCTCCACCCGGAGCTGGTTCTCAGGCGGTTCTCGACGTTCACACGCACGGAGGTCCGTCCCTCGGTCGTGGGCGATGGCGACGAGTTCCTCGAGGCACAGGTCGGCTCGATGTCGAGCACGCTGAATTTTCTCTCGAAGGAACTGGACGGGATGCGCGACGCCGTCGAGGCCCAGCACGAGGCGCTGCTCGGGGCACTCGACGGCGCCGAGCAGGCACTCGACGGGCTCGACGCCGAGGCACCCGAGGTTCGGGCGGTCGTCGAGGACGGGCGTGACCGACTGGCGGACCCGCCGGCGGCGGTCTACGACCACGAGGAGCGCCTCCTGGAGGTGAGTTCCGACGCCCTCGCCGCGGTCGAGACGGACCTCGACGGGGAGGCGGCCCGTGCCGTCCGGGACCCCCTCTACGACTTTCTTCGCGTGCGGGTTACCGCACAGCTCGAGATGCTCGGGAGGGGGTCGGATGACTGACGGCGACATCTCGACGGACGCCCTCGCGGGGTATCTGTCGGGGACGCTGGCGGACGGCGCGGTCGACGTCTCCGACCTCCAGCACCACACGGAGGGGTGGTCCAGGCAGACCGTCTCCTTCACCGCGACGTGGGCCGAGGACGGCGACGAGACCGCCCGACGGCTGGTCGCCCGGGTCGACACCGACGAGGACGTCGACCGCGCGCACGACACGCGAAACGACATCGAGACCGAGTTCCGGACGATGGAGGCCGCCTACGAGGCGGGTGTCCCGGCGCCGGAGCCGGTCCTGTACGCCGGCGACGAGTCCGTGCTCGGCGGGGCGTTCTTTCTCGTCGACCATCTCGAGGGTGACGCACCGATCACCTGGGACCCCCGGGACCGACAGCGGCTACACGACGCGTGGGACGACCCCGAGAACACGCTCCCGAGCCAGTTCGTCGACGCGACCGCGGCCGTCCACTCCGTCCCCCCCGAGGCGGTTCCGGCCCTGGACCAGACCGACGCCGAAGACGTCGTCGACCGCGAACTCGACACCTACGCGCGGATCTACGAGGAGACGAAGCTGAAACAGGAGCCGGCGGTCCAGGAGGCGCTCCGGTGGTTCCGGGCCAACAAGCCGGCTATCCCGGAGACCACGCTCGTCCACGGGGACTTCCGGACCGGAAACGTCCTGTTGACCGACGACCGGCTCACCGGCGTGCTCGACTGGGAGTTCGCGCGGGTCGGCGACCCGCTGTACGACCTGGGGTACGCGAGCACCCGCTACTTCTCCGGGAAACTCATCGAACCGACAGAGCGCCCGGAGCTTGCCAGCGCGCTGGTCGAGCGCGAGTGGTTCTACGACGAGTACGAGCGGCGAACGGGCCGGACAGTCGACCGCGACCGGGTCCGGTACTGGCAGGCCTTCTCCGCGTTCACGATGATGACGCGTGGTGTCGCGGGCGCCCACCGGTACCGGGCGGGCGAGGCCGACGGCGTCCGCAGCGCGTGGTTCCAGTATATCGTCCCGGGCCACATCGAGGACCTGCTGGCGGCGGTCGAGGGCGACCGGCGGCCGTGACAGACCGGGGGTCGGGGCCGAGGATAGAGTTATGTGGGCCGGATTGATGTGTGGTACCATGGATGGAATGACAGTCGGCTGGCTGGCCGAGCGCAACGCCGAGAAGTTCCCCGAGAAGGAGGCGGTGGTGATGCAGGGGCCCGACGGCCGCGAGGAGGCGGTGACACACGCGGCATTCAACGAGCGGACCGACCGCGTGGCCCGCGGGCTACGCGACCGGGGTATCGAGCAGGGCGACACGGTGGCGGTGTTCATGCAGAACAACCTCCCGACACTCGAACTCTACCTGGGGGCGATGAAACTCGGCGCCCTGCCGGTCCCCGTCAACCACCGGTTCAAGCTCGACGAGGTGGCGTACGTCCTCGAGGACTCCGGGGCGGACCTGCTTGCCTTCGACGCCGACGCGCGCGGAACCGTCGACGAACTCCAGGGCCGCGAGGGGGGCCCCGACGAGTACCTCTACGTCGGCGCGGAGCGACCGGACTACGCCACGCCGTATCGGGAGTTTCGCGCCGCGGCGAGCCCCGAGCCCGTCGATATCGTCCCCTCGCGGCTGGACGAGGCGACGCTGATGTACACCTCCGGCACCACCGGCCAGCCGAAGGGGTGTGTGCTCACCCACGAGAATCTCCTGATGCAGGCGACAAACTCCGTCATTACGTCGGCGACCATCGGCCGACAGGTCGACATCGACGGGCGGGACCTGGTGGTGACACCCCTGTTTCACATCGCCGCCTTTGGCCTCTTTCTCAACGCCTTCTACGTCTCGGCGACGACGGTGCTGATGGCCGACTTCGAGCCCGGGCGGGTGCTCGAAGTACTCGAGGAGGAGGCGTGTACCGGTGCCTTCTTCGTGCCGATGATGGCTCGGGCGCTCCTGAATCAGCCCGACTTCGACAGCTACGACCTCTCGGCGTTCGACAGCTTCCGGATCGGAGCGGCGCCGTCGGGGCGGGAGCTGAAAGGAACCATCCAGGAGCGCTTCGGCGCGGACATCATGGACGCGTTCGGGCAGACGGAGCTGTCGCCGACGACCACCACGCTCACGCCCGCGGACGCACTCGAGAAACCCGAGACGGTCGGAAAGCCGCTGCTCAACGTGATGGTGAAAGTGGTCGACCCGGAGACCGGCGAGGAGGTCGACGCCGGCGAGGTCGGGCGGGTCTGCTACAAGGGGCCGACCGTCATGCAGGGGTACTACGGGATGCCCGAACGGACCGAGGAGGTCATCGACGAGGACGGGTGGTTTCACTCCGGCGACCTCGTCCGGGCGGACGAGGACGGCTTTATCGAGTTTGTCGGCCGGTCCGACGACATGATACTCTCCGGGGGCGAGAACATCTACCCCGCGGAGATCGAGGAGGTACTCCACGAACACGAGGCGGTCGACGAGGTGGCCGTCGTCGGGGTTTCCGACGACACCTGGGGCGAACGGGTCAAGGCCGCCGTTGTGCTCCACGACGACGCCTCGATGACCGCCAGGGAGGTCCGGTCGTACGTCGGTGACCGGCTGGCTGACTTCAAGAAACCGCGGGAGGTCGCCTTTCTCGAGGCGCTACCGCGGAATCCGACGGGGAAGGTGCTGAAGGCCGACCTCTCGACGGTCGAGGGGGTCGTCGTCGAGTAGGGTGGTTCCCGGCACAGACCGGGAGCCGGGTGGTCGTGTCGCCGCCCGGTCACCGGTTCACCTCACAGGTGGGTGTCGGGTTCCACGCCCTCGGCCTGGTGGTCGGTCGCTTCGGTCTCCATCCGTGCGAACACGTTTGTGTTCGACTGAGACCACAGTTGCGCCACCGTGTCGTCGAGGGAGTCCTGTAGGTTCGTAATCTGACCCCGCAGCCGGCGAACCTCCTCGCTCGTCGCCAGTTCGTCGGCGGGAACTGCCGTCTCCAGGGCGTGCTGTCGGGCCGTCAGGGCGAGTAACTCGCTCACTCTGTCGTCGTAGGTGCCGACCAGGGCGGCCGTTTCCACCGTGGAGCGGAGTTGCTCTCTCTCGACCGGCTTGGTGACGTAGTCGTCGACCGGGAGAGGGGCCACGTCGGTCGATGGGGGGACGGCTGTGACCATGACGACCTGCGCGTCGACATCGCGCTCGTCGAGTCGGTGTGCCACCTCGTCGCCGGAGAGCCCCGGCATCCGGCGGTCGAGAAGGATGATATCCGCCTCCCGCTCTGTGAAGCCTTCGAGGGCCGCTTCGCCGGAGTAGGCCGTCCGGACGTCGTACTCGTCTGCAAGCCACGTCTCGTAGAGGTCGGCCAACTCGCGCTCGTCCTCGATAACGATGACACGTGGCTGTCTCCCGTTAGCGGACATGGGACTCCGGTGAACGCGGTGGTCGGCGGGTTCTCGCCGGGGGGCTGCCCACGGCCTGCCGAGTGCCGGGGAGCACCGGTGTGCGGTGTCCCCCGGTCACGGGTTACGGTTGATGATCACACGGAGTGACGAGCCGTACAGGACCGTCACCCGACAGCTCTGAAACTGGAACTCGGCCGACGGAAGCCACCCACTGTCCTCGGCCTTCTGCTTGAACAGCGCACCGAGATTGTCGACGTCGACGAACTGGTACAGCGGCGGGGTCTCTGAGAGCTCCGGCCACTGCCGAATCGCTTCGCCGACGGCAGAGGTAACGACTGCTGCGGTGTCGACCGAGCGGTCGTACGTCCGGACCAGCTTTGTCTCTGTCGCCCAACCCGACACACTGCGTTCGTCCGCCTCACTCCGCTCGTCCGCGTGCGACCCGACAGTCAACTTCCCGTCATTGCTCATATCAGACTAGACGTTCGTACCAGTATCGTCCCTCTGCCCCACTCTATCGGTTCGCGTCATAGGTGCCGATACAGATTGGTTGGGTATATACGAGGCGTGTCACCGCGCGGGCCAAGAGCCCACGGTTGCCGGGGGTGAGGTGCCGGGTGGCCGGTCCCGACAACCCATCGAGCGGTGGCGGTGCCCGTGAGAACCGGCAGTGGTGTTGTGATATTCCAGTCGACAGCAGACACTACAGTAGCGTGAACAGCAGCAGAAAGGCGGACAACAGGACGGCGGTGGTGTACACCAGGAGGGCGAGGTGGTGGAGCGCGGAGACCTGTCTCATGTGCCCGTACCAGCCACGCTCGAACACGCCGGCTGCCGGCGGCCACACACGGACCGCAGGTCGTGGTGTGGTACCACAGACAGCGCAACGGCGAGAGGGCGGCGGTCGGTGGGTCGCTCGGAGGGGCACCCACTCGCCGGACCCCCGGGAGACCTGGGGCCGTCTCTCGTCCCCGGGTGCTTGCCCCGGTCCGCTCCGTCGTGGTCCGCGTGAACGTCCCATCGGTCACAGTCCCGGATGCACATACCGGTTTGAGCCGCTGTGGCCACAACACACTCACCGGTATCCACATCGTGTCACGCCGACCGGTGCCGATGTGTATCGGAGCGGTCACGTGGGTGCGGGAGAGCCCCCGGATAGAAGGGGGTGTCGGCCCCGACGGCTACGAGAACAGCGCCGCGAGGAGTTTGCGCTCCGCCGTTCGGAGGTGCTGGCTGAGAGTCGACTGCGCGATACCGAGTTGCGCGGCGACGGTGTCCGCGTCGGTGCTGCGTGGCCAGTCGAAGTAGCCCGCGTGAAAGGCCATCTGTAACGCCTCGCGCTGTCGGTCGGTCAGCCGGTCGTCCGCGGCCGTGGCGACCGTCGCGGCCGACTGCCAGTCGACGGACCGGTGTCCCTTGGCGACGAGTTCGACGCCGTCGGCGGCGTCGGTAACCGCGTCGACGTACTCCCGGACCTCGGTCTCGTAGGGCAACTGTACCGTCACGGCCAGTTGCTTCGAGTCGGTGCGGACCTCCACCTGCTGGAGGGCGGCGCCGTTACCGACGAGTTGCTGGATGGCCGACGCCGCGCCCAGCGTCAGGACACAGGTCACACCGGTCGTGTCGGCCCGGAGCACCGACGCGCCGGTGTTGCTCCTGACCGCCTGTTCCACCCGGTCGCGTTCACCGGTCGTACTGACGTCGAGCGTGACAAACACCGCACAGGTCCCGTCGTCCCGGTGTGAGACGTCCGTGACCGTGAGCGGGGCGTCGACCGCTGTCACGAACCGGGAGAGCGTCGAGTCCGGCTCGACGTGGAAGGTGAGACTCGTCGACCCGCCCGACAGGAGCGCGTCCCGCTGTCGGACCGCGCCGATAGCGTGGCCGATGGTCACGCCAAGCTCCGCGAGCGCCTCAACCTCCTCCTCGGCCATCCCCCTCGGGCGGTCGACGTGTACCTCGACCGCACCGTATCTGGTGGACTCGTGGACAATCGGTATCGCGACGACCGTGTTGGTGCCACGTTTCAGCCCCCGGTCACGCCACCACACGCCGGCGTCGACGGCCACAAGGTCCGTCACCGACACCGGCGACCGTGTGTCGTAGGCCTGTCTCGCCGGGACCGCCGGTGTCGTCTCGGTGTGCCGTGTGCTAGCCGCCTCCGACCCCGCCTGGGGGATATCCGAGAGATACCTGTCGAGGGTGCCCGCCGACGCCCGGCGGACGGTCCCGCCGGTCGGCAGGTCGACATCCGCGACCCAGGCGGCGGTCACCGGGTCGACCCTGAGGAGCCGGCGACACACCTCCCGTTCGACCTCCGCGCGGGTGTCCGCACTCGCCACCGCCGGGCTGATAGACCGGATGAGCCGGTTGACCCGGTCCAGCCGTGAGAGGCGCTCGTTCTGCCGCTCCAGCTTCCGGTCGCGGTCCCGGAGGTTCCGGGTGCGGCCGAGCTGTTCGAGCGCCTGTCGCGTGTTCGCGGCCCACGTCTCCGCGAGATTCTGTTTCGTGGTCGAGAGCCGGCGCCCGTCTGTCGTCGCCACGAGAAAGACACCCTGCTGGCCGAGCGAACAGAGCAGCCAGTCGTCGAACGTGTCGTCGAGCCACCCGCCCGACCCGTTGTGCTCGTGGTACGTCTCGGCCGCCAGACGGGCTGTCCGGTCGGCGAAGGCTGTCCACACCGGGCCGGTACCGCCGGAGAGCGTCGGCAGCGTCGGGTTCGCCTCCGTGTCGGCCGCCTCGTGGGCCGCCGGGACGAGGTCCCCGGTGCCCCGGTCTCTGGCAAATACCGCCGCGTAGGAAAAGTCGAGGTCGGCCGTCGCGGTCGTGACCGCGTGGGTGGTGACCTCCGTCTCGGCCTCGGCGGCCATCAGCGTCCGCGTTGCGCGGTGCAGTGTCCGGAGATACTGTTCGCGTCTGTGTCGCCCGGTGACCTCGTGATAGTGTTCGATCCGGCCGCCGGCGTACAGCCCGGTCTCGACCGGCGCACTCCAGTACTCCAGCCACCGCTCCGGCTGTGCCCCGTCACCGGGGACGTGTACGGTGGCCTCAATCTCCTCCCCGTGACTCGACAGCCCGGCCCGTATCAGTGATGCGAGCGACTCCTCGCCGGCGTCGATATCCGACAGGTGGTCCGCGGCGACACTCGCGTACTCCCGGCCACGGGCTTTCCCCCGGTCGAGACCGAGCAGTCGCTCGGTCGCCTCGTTTGCCCACACGACCGACCCGTCGGCGTCGACCACGACCGTCGCCTCCCGGGCGCTGTCGAGGACGTCCTCGGTGAGTGACTCGTACCGTCGCTCCCCGGTTCGTTCGGCGGCGGTCCGCTGGAGGCGCTCGACGGCGACCCGAAAGTCCTGCTCCGGGAGGTCCCCCAGCAGCGACTCGACGTCTGTCTGGACCGACCCGAGTCGCTCGGTGAGTGCGTGGTACTCCTCGCTGGTCTCGAGTTCCTCGGCCCGTTTCACCGCCTCGAGTGTGTCCTGTCGCTCGATCAGCGAGAACAGTTCCTGGAGTTTCCGGTCGTACTGGGCGCGGGTCAGCATCCGGTCGACCGTCTCGTGGAGTGCGGTTGCGTCGACCGGCTTCTCGAGGTACGCGTCGAAGCCCATCTGGACGATATCGAGGTCGGGGGTGACCGCCGACACCATCACGACCCGGGGGTCGGCCTCGGCGTCCCGGACCGCCTCGAGGACCTCACCCCCGGAGAGCCCGGGCATCATCCGGTCCAGCAGGACCACGTCAACCGTCCCGTCTACCCGTTCGAGGGCGTCGGTCCCGTTGTAGGCCGTCTCGACGGTGTAGGTGTCCGCGAGCCACTCGGTGTACAGGTCCGCCAGGTCACGGTCGTCCTCGACGACGAGGACCCTGGCCGGGGCCGACTGTTCGGCTGTCATCCTACTGTTGTTGGTGTGCCTGCCTCGGGCGTCCGCCGGGTCGGCAGCCGCAGACACACGTCCGTCCCGTCGGCCGACGACTCGACCGACACCTCGCCGCCGACCTGCGTGACGACCATCCGAACCATCCACAGGCCGAGCCCCTGCCCGTGATTCAGCGGCGTCTCCTCCCCGGTTTCGAGCACGTCCGCCTCCATCTCCGGCATCCCCGGGCCGTCGTCGCTCACCCAGACCTCGACCCAGCCGCCCTCCGGGCTGGAGAGGTCGACCTCGATTGTGGCGTCTCCGGTGGCCTCCGCGGCGTTTGTCACCAGCTCACGAACCGCATCGAGCAGTGTCGCCGGCACCGTCACCGACTCACCGCCGGAGATGTCGGTCAGGATAGTCGCGTCGGTGTATTCCGCACGGAGCGGAGCAACGGCATCGTCGACCAGTGACCCCGCCTCCGTTCGGGACTGCTGTTCCTGCTGTACCTCGAGTATCTGCCGTAGCTCACTCATCCGCTCGGTCATCGACTCCCACTTGTCGAGGGTCCCTTCGAGGGTCTCGAACTGTTCGGCCCGCTTGTCGGGGTCTGTCTCCTCACACATCACCTGGGCCCAGCCACGCACTTTGGTCAGGTCGTTTCGCATGTTGTGACGCATCACACGCTGCATGACCTCCAGGTGCTGTCTGTGTTGCTGGCGCGCCGTGATGTCACGACCCTCCGCGATGAGCAGGGACACCTCGCCGTCCTCGTCGGTCACCGGTTTCACCGAGAAGTCGATGGTCGCGAGACCAGTACCGCCGCGTACCTCAGTCTCGTAGCGGACGAACTCGCCGCTCGCGGCCCGCTCGATAGCCTCCCGGGCCTCGGTGTGTACGTCCTCCGAGTGGGTCCACCACGAGGCGTCGAAAAACGGCTCCCCGACGAGCGCGTCACGCTCGATGCCGCCGAACTCGAGTGCGGCGTCGTTCGCCTCGAGGACCGTGCCATCCGGCTCCAGCAGCCCCGTGAACTGGAAGGTCTGGTTGAAGATACCCTCGAACCGCCGGGCGCGTTCCTTCTGTTCGGTCACGTCACGGAGATACAGGAGCATCCCGTCGATGGCGTCGTCCTCGAGCATGTTCCGGCACTGTCCCTCGATGTTGAGCCACTCGCCGGTACCCGACTTGACCCGGCACGTGGCCTGTGCGCTGGCGCCGGGTTCCCGGGCGCTGGTAAAGAAGGTCTCCATCGCGTCCTCCCGGCCGTCCGGGTGGATATAGTCGAAGAGGTTCTCGCCGACGAGGTCCGCAGGGTCGTGGCCGAGAACGCGGCTGGCCGACCCACTCGCGTACGTGACCGTCCCGTCCGTCTCGACAATCGTCACCACGTCGTCCGACTCCTCGACGAACCGCTCGGTCCGGCGCTGCTGGCGCCGTCGGTCGGTCATATCACGCACGATCATCGCGTACCCACGGAACGTCCCGTCGTCGGCCTCCAGCGGCGCGTGCCGGACGTCGGCGTAGAACTCCGAGCCGTCGGCACGGACACGGTACCCCTCGTGGCCGCTCTCGCCGGCGACCCGGGCCTGCTGGAGCAGCCGGTCGGGGAGCCCCGACCCACGGTCGGCCTCCGGGTGGAGTTCGGCCATCGGCATGCCGAGTGCCGTCTCGGCGTCGTAGCCGAACACTGTCTCGGCGCCCTCGTTCCACGTCCGAATCGCCCCGTCCTCGTCGACGACGAGGAAGGCGTACTCCTCGACACTCTCGGTCAGCAGACGGAACCGCTCGCGCTCCTCGGACAGCTCACGCTCGCGGCGTGCCTCCTCGGTCACATCCTGTGCGAGCAGCAGTCCGCGGGTCTCGGCCGGTTCCCCGTCACCGTCGCCCATCGGGACGATGTGGACCCGGAGCGTTCGGCCCCTGAGTTCGACCCGGCGGTCTGTGCGTTCACCCTCGAGCGCCGCCCGGAACCGTGACACGAGCTCCTCCCGCATGTCGGCGTCGGGAAATACCGTCCCGACCGCCTGTCCGGAGAAGTCCGACGCCTCGAGCCCGAACTCCGACAGGAGTTCGCCTGCCGCCAGGCGGTATTCGAGGGCCGCGTCGAAGGTGAGCACACCGCCGTTCGGGATGTTCTCCGCGAGACTCCGGTACCGGCGCTCGTTTTCCTCGCGCTCGCGTTCCGCCCGTTTTCGGTCGGTGATGTCCGTCGCGGTCGCGAGCAGCCGAACCGGCTCCCCCTCGTCGTCGTAGGTCGGGACCCCCCGTACTCCGACCCACCGGACGGCCCCGTCGCCGTCGGTCACCCGGAACTCGCTGACCCAGGGCTCGCCGGTCTCCACCGCCGTCCGTAGCTCCGCCCGAACCTGTTCCCGGTCGTCGGGGTGGACTGCCGCCTCGAACGCCGCCCGAGAGTCGACATCCAGCCCCAGCAGCTCCGTGAGCGTGTCGTTCCACTCCACGGCGTCGGTCCTGATATCCCACTCGGCGAGCCCGGTGTCGGTCCCCGACAGCGTCAGTTCGAGTCGCTCGCGCTCCTGCCGGAGTTCCTCGCGGGTTGTCCGGCGGTCGAGTTCGTAGCCGACCCAGCGCCGGAGGAGGTTGACAAACGACCGCTCGGTCTCGGTGAACTCGGTCGTCCGTGGCTCCCTCGCGGCGAAACACAGCGTCCCGTAGGTGTCCCCGCCGGCGTCGACGGCGCCCGCGATGTACGTCTCCAGGCCGAAGGTCTCGTAGGCCGGGTCACCCGCCCACCCCTCCGCGGCGGCCGCGGTGATAGCCGTGAGGGCGCTGTCCTCGATCGTTTTCCGGCAGTAGGACTGCGGGAGTGGGCACGACTCCCCCGGCTGGAGGCGGTCGTGGGCGCCCTGTGCCTGGACGACCGTCTGTGCCCCCGCGGTGTGGTCGTCGCCGGGCTCGATCCGCGTCAGGAACGCCGACGGGAGGTCGAGATACTCGTTGCCGGCCGTCAGTAGCCCGTCGACCTTCTCCTCGAAGGACAGGGCCGGGTCGGTCGTCACCTCGTAGACGCGTTCGAGCACCTCGACCGTTGCCTCCGTCTGTTGCTCGCGCGTCTTTCGCTCGGTGATATCCTGCTCGATACGGATGTGACGCTGTACGGCGCCGTCCTCGTCGGTGACCGGCGTGAACGAGAGCCGGGCCCAGTAGGGGGTTCCGTCCTTTCGCTCGTTTCTGAGTTCGAGCGAGACCGGCTCCTCGGCGGCGACGGCCTCCCGAAGCTGTGTCACCGTTGCAGGGTCGGTGTCCTCGCCCTGGAGAAACCGGGGGTTGCGACCGAGTGCCTCCTCGCGGGTGTAGCCGGTCAGCCGCTCGAACCCGTCGTTGACGTAGACCAGGGGGGTGTCCGGCTGTGACGGGTCGGTGATCTGGATACTGACGGCTGCCTCGTCCATCGCCCGCTCCCTCAGTTCGAGCTCTCGCTCGCGCGCTCTGCGCTCGGTTTCGTCGCGGACGGCACAGACGAGCCGGCCGTCCTCGGTGCGTGTCAGGGAGATCTCCGCGGGGAACGTCGACCCGTCCGGGCGGCTGCCCGTCACCATCCCGCGCCAGTACCCCTGCTCCTCGAGCGCCGGGAACGCCTCCTGCTCCAGTCGCTCGACCTCGGCGTCGCCGTACAGCGCCCGCCAGCTGTCCCCCAGCAGCTGCTCCGTGCTCTCGAAGCCGTACATCTCGACGTGGGACTGGTCGACGTACGTGTACTCCCCGTCCTCGAGGACCGCGACGCCGTCTCGCGCCGACTCGACGGCCTGTCGGAACGACTCCAACTGGCGGCGTTGCTCGTTTCGCTCGGTGATATCCCGAAGTACGCCGGCCGTCCCGCGGAACTCGTCGTCACCGATCAGCGCGAGCCGGTTCTCGACCGTCTTCCGGTCGCCATCGACCGTTTCGAGTTCGAACTCCGCGGTCGTCGACCGCTCGTCGGTGGCGACCAGGTCCTCGACCTGCGCGCGGACCCGTTCGACGTCGGAGTCGTCCATGGCGACCGACGGTCGCTCGCCGATAACCTCTGGCCCGTAGCCGAACTCCCGCTTTGCCGCCTCGTTGACGAAGCTGAACCGCCCCTCGGCGTCCAGCGCGTACACCGGGTCGCCGACGGCCTCGAGGACCGTCTCGTACCGCTCCAGTCGCTCGACCCGGCGGCGGCGTCTGACCTCCGTGCCGACCCACTGTGCGACGAGCCTGACGAACTCCGCCTCCTCCGGGCGGAACGGCTCCGGACGCGGCCGCCGCATCGAGAAGTTGACCGTCCCGTACGTCGCGCCGTCGACGGTGACCGGCGCTGCGATGTACGCGCGAACGCCCTCGGCTGCCGGGTGGCTCTCGTGTTCGGTCTCCGCAACGTCGGCAAACGCCAGTGACCCGGTTGCCTCCCCGGCGAGTGTCGCCTGACACATCGTCTCGCCGAGGTCGTAGACCGCACCCGGCTCGTGGGTCCCGGTCGCGTCGACGACGGCCTCCACCTCGTAGTCGTCGCCGTCGACGCGCGCGAGGATCCCCGTCTCGAGACCGAAGTGGTCGCACCCGAGTGATAGCAGTCGGTCGATAGTCCGGTCGAACCCCCCGGCACCGACCGTGAGTTCGTTCAGCCGGCGGAGCGCGGCCGCGTCACCCCGGGCTGGGTCTGTCGCCCTCACTGACCGCTGTCGGTCGACCCGGGCCAGTGCCGTTTCGACGTTTGCCGCGAGCCCCTCGACGGTGGCTACCCCCGTCTCGTCGAGTTCGTCCGGGTCTGTCACGCCGACCCGTAACACCCGGTTGCGGCCGACGGGAACGAGCGCCGCCGCCTCGTGTGACCCCTGTGGGTCGGTGTCGACTGTCACCGCGGGGGTGTCGTCGGACGGTGCGTCCCCGCGTTCGCCGAGCCGGTCGAGAATCGACCCCGGGAGCTGGTCGGGTGCCCCGTCGGCCTGTGTCGAAGCCGTGCTCGACGACCCGAGCGTGGTGACAGTGTCGGCCTCCGGGTCGTACCCGAGGAGGCTCACAGCCGGCTGAGCGAACACCGCCTCCGAGAGCGCCGCCGTGTGGGTAATGACAGCCTCGAGCGTTTCGGCCCGGGTGAGTTCCGCCGACAGAGAGAGAAGACGTCTACCCTCAGGGGACGGGCGAGTTTCGACCATGAACAACTACTCTGTTACAGATAATTGAATTGCTCGGTCGCAGGTCGGTGCCGACCAGCCGCTGTCGCTCCGCGACGCTGGCAGCGTCCGGGGCGTGCGTGTCTGCCGGCGTCGGCCGGCCCCTGTCTGTGTCCGAGGGGGCACCGAGAGCCAACACAGTAGAACCCGCGGGTCGGCGCACCAGTTCCGTGTGAGACTGCTGAAACACGAATATCAATATTTGAAATACGCTTTATAAAGCGGATAGGGGCGCTGTCCACAGCACCGACATGCTGTGGTGTGGCAGGGGGGTCAGTGATAAAAGGGCCGTCACGACGGCCGACGGAACGTCCGTTTCCGGACTCAGCCACGTTCGGGGGCGCCGTCGACGTGTCTGCCTGTTCGTCACACCGTCTGTGGGGTCTGGACGGTCCGGCTCGCGCTCCCGTGCTGGTCAGCCGGCGGCGCTGGCTTCTTGTCCCGCCGTTGTGACGTCCGGGCATGGCGACACTCGGGTTTATCGGACTCGGTCGGATGGGCGGACAGATGGCGACACACCTGGTCTGTGACGGCCACGATGTCGTCGTCTTCGACCGCAGACCGGAGGCGGTCGAGGCCGTCGAGGCAGCGGGCGGGACCGGGGCCGACTCGACCGCGGCCGTCGGGACAGCCGCGGACGTGGTCTTTCTCTCACTCCCCGGACCGGAGGAGGTGAAGACGGTCGTCTCGGACCTCGAAGAGACACTCGAGCCAGGGTCGGTCGTCGTCGATATGACCACCTCGAGACCCGGGACGACCCAGGCGGCGGCAAGGCGCCTCGCTGACCACGGTGTGACGTTGCTCGGCGCCCCCGTCAGCGGCGGCACCTCGGGTGCAGCGGAGGGCACCCTCGCCGCGATGGTCGGCGGTGACCGGGCGGCCTTCGAGGCTACGAGAGAGTACCTCGACGCGTTCGCGGCGAACGTCTTCCACGTCGGGGACGACCCCAGCCACGGACACGCGGTGAAACTGCTCAACAACTACCTCTCGTGTACGGCGCTGGTCGCCACCTCGGAGGCTGTCGTTCTCGGACAGCAGGCCGGCATCGACATCGAGACCATGTGCGAGATATTCAGTGTGAGTAGCGGGCGAAACTCCGCAACCGAGGACAAGTTCCCGGACGCCATCGCAAAGGGCCGTGGCGTCGGGTTCGCACTCGAGTTGGTGGAGAAGGATATCCGCCTCCTGCTCGAGTTCGCCGAGGACAACCAGACGCCACTGCTCGTCGCGGACGTCGTTCGGAGTCAGGTCGGACGGACGCGAGCCCGCTACGGCGACGATGGCGACATGACCGACATCTACAGGTATATCAGCGCGGTGCTGACAGGCGCCGAGGACGCGCCCTCGGACGGCGACTGAGCCGCTCTCTTACACCCCGGCTAGTGACCGCGTGTTCCACACAACGGTCCGGGGAGCAGAGCGACCGACGGACCCCGTTGTGCGGGGGTTGCCGAGGCGTACACGCGCTCGGACCCACACGGCGAGCTATCCGCTCGGGTCCCAGCCGACGAACGGGGCCCCGGGTTCGGTCTCGACCCCGAGGGCGTCGATGACCCGGCCGAGGGCGAGGTAGCCGGCCGCCGTCGAGGCTGCGCCCACGAGCGCGTCCTCGTCGAGGTACTCGCTGGCAGCCTCGTGGAGTTCGTCGGTGACACGGCCCCGGGCGACCGCGCGGGTGTACGAGATGAGGGCCCGCTCATCCTCGGGGAATGGACCGCGGTCGTCGCGGCCGATGGCGGCGATCTCCCCGGTTTCGAGGTCGGCCCCGGAGGCGATATTGACGTGCTGGTGCCACTCGTATTCGGAGCCGGTCTCGGAGGCAACCGTCAGGATGACCACCTCGCGCCGGCGGTCGGTGAGCCCGGAGTGGGTCCACAGCGCCCTCAAGAACTCCCGCATCCCGCGCAGAACCTCCTGGTTGTTGCCGAGGGCACTGTAGACGTTGAGTTGCTCGCCGGGCTGGAGCGAGGAGACGACAAGGTCCTGATACTCCGGGTCGAGTTCCGCCTGTGGAACGTAGGGAACGCGTGCCATGCCAAAGTGCAACGGGGCTCCCCGATAATATGTTCTGCGACAAGATACTGTGGTCTGTCACCCGTCACAGTTCCAGACTCCGTTTCGGGGCTTGGCGACGGCCGAGGCCCTGTCCACTGTGCATCCGAACACGGCGCTGCACGCCACCGGCGGAGGGCCGAACCGGGTCGTCCACCCGGTTGGCCGGGGTCTCGGTCCGCTCGAAGCGGTGCTGTGCCCGCTCGCGCACGGTTTCGAACTCGCGTTCGCCCGCCGCGAGCACCCTCTCGTACTGCCGGCTGTCCTATCACGGGAGAAATCGGCACCCCGAGGTGCCCGTTATGTCCACGTACGCACAGCCAACAGTATCCGCGGCGTTGTCGCCGCCCACGCCGAGGTCCAACCCATCCCGGATGTGCTGATGGGCGAATCCGGCCGCGTTCGTCCGGGGCCAACAGCGGGTCCCGTGGTCCGCCGTGAGCAGGCTACCCTCGTAGCCGGGATACCCGACTGTCTTACGGGTCCGCCCGTCCGTGCGTTCCGGTGCGAGCAGGCCAGCAACACTGTTTCCGCTCTCGGACTCCCCGACAACCCTGAGGACGGCACCCGACTCGGCCGAGAGGTACTCTCGGCGCAGGCGACGATGGCTCCGCAGGTCGGACACCGGGTTCGGCCGTGCTCGTCACCGGTCCGGTCGAGACAGTCCTCACAGGGGTCGCCGTATAGCGCGACCAACCCCCAGCAAGCACGACTGTACGGGTCACAAGACCGCGACGGGGTTGGCGTGTAGTGGAGCGTAGTGCCCTTGTGTTCCATCTGTTCTCTCCTGCGGAGAGCGAAAATAGAGAAAGGGCCTGAAGCCTAGGCCGGGCTATAAGGCTAAACCCTAAAGCCCTGCAAATAAAATATATAAAATACAGATGGG
>CAZQZE010000006.1:0-21718 GCA_964597715.1 uncultured Halobacteriales archaeon | reverse complement strand
CATCGCCGCTGCTCCCGCACCTGTACCCTGTAATACCCGTCGTCGGCTGGTATCACTGAACTGATTACTGTCCATTGTTGCCACGTCACTATGTGACGTACTGTCGGTATCTCGGGTCGGTAATAAATCTTCACCCGAGATGTGCACCGGGTACAGAAGGGACCGCTGAACGGCTACGTCGGGGACGGGCGGGGCGTTGTCCGGCGGCTGTCGACAGCTGGTTAGACAGAAGGTGCGAGAGCCCGGCGAAACGGGCGGTCGGCGGTTACCGGAAGCGGTTCCGACCCTCTTCGAGCCGGGTTTCGAGGCGGCCGCGGCCCCACTCGTAGGCCTCCTGGACCGTGTCTGTCCCCGTGATCACACGGTTGATCATCTCGCCGTAGAACCACTGGCGGGTGACGTACAGCGCCACCGGGTCGTTCAGGTCCGACTCCGGCACCTGTCCGTAGTGCTCGCCGATAATGGTGTCCTGGGTGTACTTCAACTGGTCCAGAAGCTTCTGATTCTCGCCCTGCTCCCAGAAGTCGAGCCCACTGAACGTGTCGCTGGCGAGGACATCCTCGTAGATGGGGATGAACCGGGTGGGTTCCGCGGCGTAGATACCCGCGGTCCGTTCGAGGCTGTCACCGTAGATGTACTCCAGGAACTGGCGGGCGCCGGGGGTGTTGTCCCCGCCCGCGAAGATGTGGTGGCCGTCGACCGTCGGGTCGAACAGCCAGGAGTCACCCTGGCTCGCACCGCCGTCCTCCCAGTAGGGGAGCGGCGCGACGCCGGTGTTGTAGGCGACCTCCGGGATGTCGGAGGCGGCGGCGATCCCCGCCGGCCACGTGTTCAGGTGATACTGCTGGGCGAACTGCCCACCGAGGTAGTTCGAGATCGACGACGACCACCCCAGTGAGGTCGGGTCCGGCGAGTACTCCGACAGCTGGTTGAAAAACTCGAGCAGGGTCGTGATCTCCTTCTCGGGCCACCATACCTCCAGTTCGTTGCGGGCGTCGGGGTCTACCCACCGCAGGCCGATTGTCGAAATCCCCATCTGCCCCAGATAGGACTGGAACTCGTCCTGGCTCTTGCCGACCTTTGCGCCCGCCAGGCCGTACCCCCGGATGTCGATGTTCGAGTTGTCGATCGCCCGCGAGTTGTCGATGAGTCCCTGGAAGGAGGTGGGAACGCTGAGACCGAGTTCCTCGTAGACGTCCTCCCGGTAGTTGAACGTCGAGGTGTAGTAGCCGTGGGGGACCTGCCAGATGTCGCCGTCGACTGTGAGCGGACTGGCGATCAGGTCGCCGTTGGTCGATTCGGCGGCCTCTACCACGCCGTTCGTCGTCACAAGCCCGTCGGTCGACCAGACGTCGGCCACCTGGTCGAAGGTGGAGGTGTTGACGTCCGGGGGGTCGCCGGACTGGATCAGCGTCGCCAGCCGGTTCTCCTGGTCGCCGGACATCCCCGAGTACTCGATGTTCGTCCCGATGTCCGTCTCCTCGGTGAACGACGAGGAGAGGTCGTCCCACTGTGACTGCCAGGGCTCGTTGTTGTAGTCCGTCAGCATGAACACATCCGGCAATTGCGTCGGGTCCCCGCCGTTGCCGTCACCGTCGCCACCGCCCCCGCCACCGCCGAGACAGCCGGCCAGTATCGCCGCTGCTCCCACGCCTGTACCCTGCAACACTCGCCGTCGGCTGGTATCGCTGAGCTGTTTCCTGGTCATGGTCGTCACGTCACTGTGTGACGTGTGGTCGCAGTCGAGGGGCATAAATAAGTCTTCATTCTCGACACGGAGCGTTCATGTAACTTTTTATTTATGAACTGTGCAACCGCCTGCCAGTTTGTGCAAGCAGGCGGCCGTATGAGTATAGGAAACGTCTGCCGTGACTCGTGAGACCAACACCCAAGTATACGCTTTTTGTTATTAGTCTCGGGGGCGGCGACCGCAGGGAAACACCACGAGAGTTGTTCATGGGTGTCCGGGCCTGGCGTAGGGGTGTGAGGGCGGTCACAGTGTCCCATCGGTTCGAAGCGCCCTGCCCTGTCTAGTCGAGTACCCCCCTGTTTCGTCACCACACCGGGTGCCGGGTGTCGGTTCCGTGCCCGGAGTGACACATTCACTCCGGTGGGGTCCGGAGCCTCCGCGGGCAGGTGTGCGTGCGAAAGTTCTTGAACGGAGGAGGTCTAAGAGTCCCTCAGTCAATGGCCCGAGCGGAGAATACCGAACTCATCGACGCCTTCGAGGAGTTCTACCGGAGTTACTACCGCAACGAGATCGGGGAACTCGCCCAGAAGTACCCCACCGAGCAGAAGTCTCTGTATGTCGACTGGGGGGACCTCTACCGGTTCGACCCCGACCTGGCCGACGACTTCCGCACCAAACCCACGCAACTGCAGGAGTACGCCGAGGAGGCGCTTCGGCTCTACGACCTGCCCGTCGACGTCTCGCTCGGGCAGGCCCATGTTCGCGTGCGCGGACTCCCCGAGTCCACCGAGATCCGCGATATCAGGGCCGACAACCGCGAGGCCCTGCTCTCCGTCCAGGGGATCGTCCGGAAGGCCACCGAGGTCCGCCCGAAGGTGACGAACGCCGCCTTCGAGTGCCAGCGGTGTGGGACGCTCACCCGGATCCCACAGTCCGACGGCGACTTCCAGGAGCCCCACGAGTGCCAGGGCTGTGAGCGGCAGGGCCCCTTCCGGGTGAACTTCGACCAGTCGGAGTTCGTCGACGCACAGAAGTTGCGGGTCCAGGAGTCACCCGAGGGCCTCCGCGGCGGGGAGACCCCACAGGCGATCGACGTCAACATCGAGGACGACATCACCGGGGAGGTCACGGCCGGTGACCACGTCACCGTCACCGGGGTCCTCAGGCTCGACCAACAGGGGTCGGACCGCGAGCAGTCGCCGATGTTCGACACCTACATGACCGGCCTCTCCGTGGAGATCGAGGACGAGCAGTTCGAGGAGATGGACATCTCCGAGAGTGACAAAACCGAGATCGTCGAACTCTCCAACGACCCCGAGGTCTACGAGCAGATGGTCGGCGCCATCGCCCCCTCGATCTACGGCTACGAGGCAGAGAAGCTCGCAATGGCCCTCCAGCTCTTTTCCGGGGTCACCAAACACCTCCCCGACGGCTCCCGGCTGCGCGGGGACCTGCACATGCTTCTGATCGGGGACCCCGGTACGGGGAAGTGTCTCAGCGGCGACACGGAGGTGACGCTCGCCGACGGGCGCCGAGTACCGATCCGTGACCTCGTCGAGACGAATCTGGAGGACCCGAAACCGGTCGATGACGGCGTTTACGACAAAGCCGACATCGCACTCCCTTCACTGACGGAGAGCGGAGCGATCGAGGAGCGTCGCGCGAGTCGTGTCTGGAAGCGCGAAGCACCGGAGGAGATGTACCGGATCCGGACTGCGAACGGGCGAGCCGTCGAGGTGACGCCGTCACATCCGCTGTTCGTGCAGTCCGGGGGCGAGTTCGTTCCCCGAAAGGCAGCCGAGCTACGCGAGGGCGAGTTCATCGCAACCCCACAACGACTCGAGACGACTGCCGCGACAGAACTCGACGTCGACTACCGCCGCTCGCAGTCACCCAACGCGGTCAGACTAGACTTGCCCGACGTGTGGACGCCGTGGCTCGCACGGCTCGTCGGCTACGTCGTCGCCGAGGGGTACGCGACGATCCGCGAGGACAACACCGGCTCAGTCACCGTCACCAACGAGGACCGGGAGATACTCGACGACGTCGCGGCCGCGTTCGAGCAGCTCGGATTGCCCTGCACTGAACGCGACGGCCGGGACGGGAAGGACGCCTCGACGGTCGTGTGCACGGCAAGCGAGTTTGTCAGTTTTCTCGAGCACCTGGAGCCAGCACTGCTTGAGGGGTCGGCAGCCCAGCGCGTTCCGGACGCGATTCAGGCAGCCGACCGGGAGATACAGGCTGCATTCCTCCGGGCGTACGTCGACGGCGAGGGACATGTCTCCGCAACCGAGCGCGAACTCGCGGTCGCGTCGATGAGCCGTGAGTTACTCAAAGACGTGCGCTCGCTTTTGCTCTCGTTCGGTATCCAGGGGTCGCTCGGGCGGAGAGAGAACGGGAGCTACCGGCTCCGTATCAGCGGTGAGGATTTCGGCAAATACGCCGCCCAGGTCGGGTTCGTCACCGAACGGAAAGCCGACGCAGCGGCTGCGTTCGACGGAGTTTCGGGGAACACGAACACGGATGTCGTTCCCGGTGTTGGACGACTGTTTCGTGACGTACGGGAGCGGCTCGCGCTCGCGCAGGGGGAGTGTGGCCTCCCACGGCCGACGTACCAGCACTACGAGGTCGGGGACCGCAACCCGAGCCGGACGAGCCTCGCGACGGTCGTCGACGCGTTCGAGGACCGACTCTCACAGCTCCGCCGGACGCGGGAACGGGTCGCCGACGGAAGCTGGGACGATATCGTCGCCGTTCGCGACGACCTCGGACTCTCGCAGGCGGACCTCTCCGAGCGAATGGAGGTGACACAGACTGCAGTCAGTTACTACGAACGCGAAGACGCCATGCCGGACGGCGGGAATACCGAGGCAGCCAGGGGGGTCGTCCTCTGTCGACTCGACGAGGCGCTGTCGGCCGGCCCCGAGATCCAGCGACTCCGCACGCTGGCCGACTGCGACATTTACTGGGACCGTATCGAGACCATCGAGACGGTCGAGCCCGACGACGACTGGGTGTACGACCTCGAAGTCCCCGGGACACACAACTACCTCTCGAACGGGGTCGTCTCCCACAACTCCATGTTACTTCAATATATCCGACAAATCGCCCCGAGGTCGGTGTACACGTCCGGAAAGGGGTCGTCGGCTGCAGGCCTGACTGCGGCGGCCGTTCGCGACGACTTCGGCGACGGCCAACAGTGGACGTTAGAGGCCGGTGCGCTCGTTTTGGCCGACCAGGGGATCGCAGCCGTCGACGAACTGGACAAGATGGCGCCGGACGACCGGAGCGCCATGCACGAGGCGCTCGAACAACAATCAATTTCCGTAAGTAAGGCCGGGATTAACGCAACTCTGAAAAGTCGCTGCTCCCTGCTCGGCGCCGCGAACCCCAAGTACGGCCGGTTCGACCAGTACGAGTCTATCGGCGAGCAGATCGACCTCGAGCCCGCGCTCATCTCCCGGTTTGACCTGATCTTCACGGTCACAGACCAGCCCGACCAGGAGGAGGACGCACGCCTCGCCGAGCACATCCTCAAGACCAACTACGCGGGCGAACTCAACACCCACCGGGCGGAGACGACAGCCTCGAACTACACCGAGGAGGAGGTCGAGACGGTGACCGAGGAGGTGGCGCCGACCATCGAGCCCGACCTGTTGCGGAAGTACGTCGCCTACGCAAAGCGCAACTGTTTCCCGACGATGACGGAGGCGGCCAAAGCCGAGATCCAGGAGTTCTACGTCGACCTGCGGGCGGAGGGGACCGGCGAGGACGCTCCCGTGCCGGTCACGGCACGGAAGCTCGAGGCACTGGTGCGGCTCGCGGAGGCAAGCGCCCGGGTGCGGCTCTCGGACACCGTCGATCAGGAGGACGCCGAGCGGGCGACCGACATCGCCCGGTCGTCGATGGAGGACATCGGGATGGACCCCGAGACCGGGGAGTTCGACGCCGACGTCGTCGAGACAGGCACCTCGAAGAGCCAGCGTGACCGTGTCAAGAACATCCTGAGCCTGGTCGGGGAGATCGAGGAGGAGTACGACGAGGGGGCACCGGTCGATGTTGTCGTCGAGCGCGCCGAGGAACAGGGGATGGATGCCTCGAAGGCCGAACACGAGGTCGAGCAACTCAAACAGAAAGGCGAGGTGTACACCCCGACGAAAGGCCACCTCCGGACCACCTGATGGACCGGATATCGGCGCTCCGGAACGTCGAGCGCGCGCTCGCGGCGTACGAGGCCGGTGAGGTGAGCCTCCCCGAGCTGGAACAGGAGGTGCGCGGCGTGTTACGGGGCTACGCCACGGAGTACGGGGAGGGCAGCGCCTGGCTGGCCCGCGGGGACGAACGTGTCGACGGGTTGGTAGTGGTCGCCACCTCGCGTTCGGCGGCCCGCGAGCGGGCCGCAGCAGCCGTCGACGACCCCGTGACCGTCGAGGTGGAGCCGCTTGCGGAGCCGGGCGCGGAGGGGGATGACCCCCCGGGACCCGGGTGACAGCCCCGACGGGCCTGGCTCGCCCGGCGTCAACTGTATCCCCTGTCTCGCCTGCCGACCCCCCGCTCGGGGCGGGTGCGAGACCCGGTGTACAGGGTTCGGCCCGGGACAGTCCTCAGTTAGATTTACACCCCTGTCGGCCACAACACCGGACGTGTTGTTGGTTATCGCGTACTCGCGGGAGGCGCGGCAGACGCTGCGAAACGTCTGTCGGGCTCACGAGGGGGTGGTCGTTCGGCGGGCCGGGCGGGTGGCACTGCTCGCCGAGACGGAGTTCGGGGCGTTCCAGGCGCTACGGCTGCGGGCAAAACACGGTGTCGAGGTCCAGGTCGAACGGACCGAGCCGTTCAACCAGTTCGAGGGGGTCCGCGAGGGCGTCCGGGAGGCCGCCCGGGCCTACGAGACCCGCGACGAGCCGGCGACCCCCTACGCCGCCTTTGCGTCCGGCCGGGACCTGCCGAGCAAAGCGGAGATGCAGGACCGGGACCTGTGAGGTGTCGGGTCGGGGCGGTCGTCAGGGTCGGCGAGGCTGTCACGGTGGCCGGGGGCGACGCGGACCGGCTGGCAGCGGCCGTAGAGCGCGAGGAGCCACTCGACCCCGCTTCCGGGCCGGCGGTTGCCGTCGACTGCCCGCCGCCCGGGCCGGTACACGGGTACGTCTCACCGGTTCGCGAGGGGATGGGGCTGCGCGTTCGGACGGCACTCGCTGCCGCGGCCCGGAGCCGCGGGTTGACAACGCCACACGACGAGACGCTGGCGTCAGTTCGCGAGCGGTTGGCGGCGCTGACAGTCGAGACGACCACCGATACGGCGGCGCGTCGGGAGACGGCGGAGGCGGCGACAGACACCGACCGCCTGCGCGAGCGGGTCGCGGCGGCGCGCGGCCGACTCCAGGCCGTCCGCGAGGCCGGCGGGGACGTCGCGACAGCCAGCGACGACCTCAGGACGGCGGTGCGGGAGCTCTCGGAGGCCGAGACCCGGGCGGCGGCGGCGGCCGAACGCCTGGAGGCTGCGGGCGAGCGTGAGCGGGAGGCCCGCGACCGACTGGAACGCCGGCGCCGGCTCCAGGACCGTGCGGCAAATCTCGAGCGAGAGGCGCGGGCGACCCTGGTCGCGCGGGTTCGCGACGAGTACGTCCGGGCGGTCGAGGCGGTCGACAGCCCGGAGCCGTTCGAGGCGCCCCCCGCCATCGCGGCGCTGGGGGTTCTGCGGGTGGCAGCCGTCGACAGCCCGGTGGTCCTCGACGGTGGGGGACGGGTCGGGCGGGCGTTCACGGCGGCCAGCCCAGCCGCTGCGTGGCTGGAGGCGCCGGTGATTTATATCCCATGACGGGGCCACCCGGCACATGGCAGCGCTACAGTCCCACTGCCGGACCGCCGGCGGGGTGACGCTGGTGGAGCTGTGCGTGACCGTCAGCCGGCCCCGTCGGGTGCGCGTCGAAAACCAGCTGGACGGGGCGGTCTGGCCGCCCCGTAGCGACGGCGTTCCCGAGCCGGGCTGGGACGACCAGGGGTTCGAGGGTCGAGCGGAACCGGACGAGACACTCGTGCTCGGATACGCGAGTCCAGCCGACCCGGCCGACCCGCCCGCACGCATCGTCGAGGAGGACGGACCCGGCGACGGGGAGCCGACACCCCAGGCTGTGGTGAAAGCGCTGGGACGACGCGAACCGCCGCGGGAGGCGATGCCCGGGCGCAATACCGACAGCGGGGGTGGCGGGCAGGAGCCCGTCGACCCACATCCCGCCACGGTTGCGGACCCCACCTCGGTGTCACAGCCGGATACCGGGGCCGGAGACGGGGGTGTCGGGCCCTCCGACGCCCCGTTCGACGCCTGGCTCGGGGCGGTCGAGCGGCGGCTGGAAACCGCCGAGGACCTGGCCGGGGCAACCTCAGTCCGGGAGGCAGAGGCCGCGGTCGAGCAGGCAGGCGGTATCGCGGCGGTCAGACGGCTCCACGAGCAGTTGCAGGCGGACCGGACGGCGCTCGACCGGCTCGCCCCGCGGTGTTCGCGGGTCCGCGAGCGTGCCGGGGCGGTCGACGTGCCCGTGGAGGCGCTGGCGCGCCTAGCATGAAGCTCGCGGTCACCGCGGGGAAGGGTGGCGTGGGGAAGTCGACCGTCGCGTACAACCTCGGTGCGGAACTCGGTGCGGTCGTCGTCGACGCGGACCTGGGGATGGCCGACCTGCCGACGCGGCGGGGCCCGGACCTACACGACGTGCTCGCCGGGCGCGCCGACGTCCTCGAGGCTGTCGACGAGGGCGGCCCGGTTGCGCTGTGTCCCTGTGGACGGTCACTCGCAGGCGTCCGGGCAGCGGATGTGACCGCGCTCTCCGAGGCACTCGACACGGTCAGTCGTCACTACGGCACCGTCGTTGTCGACTGTCCTGCCGGGCTCGGCGGTGACGCCGGGGTGTCGTTGCTCGCGGCGGACGCCTGTCTGCTGGTGAGCCGACCGACGGAGCCGGCGCTTGCCGCCGCGGTCCGGAGCCGCGAGTTGGCTCGGGTCGTCGGGACTCCGCTCGCAGGGGTCGTCCTCAACAGGGCTGACGACGCGGCCACCCGTCCAGTCGCCGACGCGCTCGGGGCGCCGGTAACGACTGTTCCCGAGAGTGACACGCTCGCCCGGGCACAGCGGGCCGGGCAGCCGGTCGGGGCCGTCGCGCCCGACTCGCGTGCCGCAACGCAGTTCCGCTCGCTGGCGGCCGCCCTCCGGCCGGTCCTCGGGCGGTGACCGGCGGTCACTCCTCGCGCAGTTCGGTGTAGGTCGCCCGAAGCGTCACCGGGGTGACGTCCGCCACCGCCGCGGCAGCCGCCTGTGTGAGGTCGTGACCCAGCGCCTGCGCGGCAGTGTAGAGACAGGCAGCCGCGACACCGCTCGGGTTGCGGCCGTTGTCGATCCCCTCCTCGCGGGCACGGGCCGCGTACTCGCGGGCGCGGCGCTCGACGTCGGTTGGAAGGTCCAACCGGCTGGCAAACCGGGCCAGATACTCCGCGGGGTCGATCGGCCCGGTCGGGAGTCCGAGTTCGCGGTTCATCGCGTCGTATGCGGCGTCCAGCTCCGCCCGGGTCGCGGTCGCCGCCGTCACAACCTCCGCGACGGTCCGCGACACCGAGGCTGTCCGGCAGGTGGCGTAGACGACGGCGGCGGCAAACCCCTCGATCGACCGACCCTGCAGGAGGCCGGCGTCCTGTGCGGACTCGAAGAGGACACAGGACCGGTCGCGGATGTGCTCGGGCAGGTCCAGGTCGCTCACGAGCCGGCGGACCTCGGTGAAGGCGTAGACCTGGTTGCGCTCGGCCTTCGAGGCGATCTGTGCGCGCTTGTGCTGGCGGCGCATCCGCGCCACCCGGCGTCGTTTGCGCCCTTTCAGCCGGGTCGAGTGGCCGATCTCCGTCGAGAGCCCCCGGTCGTGGCGGGCCCGCGTCAGCGGCGCCCCCGTTCGCTCGGGCTGTGTCCGGTCGTCGTCGAACGAACGCCACTCCGGCCCGGGGTCAACCGCGTGTTCGTCGACGACGAGCCCGCACTCCTGGCAGACTGTCTCGCACTCCCTCGACCGGAGAGACCCGTTACACTCGGGACAGGACTGTGTTGTCGTGGCTGCCATCCTACCCGATCCTGGGTGCGGTATCCACTTTTAAACCGGAGCCGAACGGCGGGACCACGGGGCGGACACGGGGTGACTACCTACCGGTTACCGGTAGGTTCGGCGAGTGCTCCGGCGGTTACACGCCGGTGTCGGCGGCCCGGATTTTATGTAGCAAGCGGAGCCAGCTACACGTGATGAGGCTGTCGGAGATCGCCGCCGGGATCGAGGTCACGACCGAGCAGAGGCAGCGGGGCGTTGCGACCGTCGACAATACGGACACAACTCTCGAGGAGCGGCTGGCGGCGTTCACCGATGCGCTGCCCTGTGGCCCCGGGGAAGCGGCGGTTGCGGTCAGGCAGTACGCCGCCGCCGGCAGCGTGGGGGCGGCGGCGGCGGCCGCGGGCGTGCCCGCGGTTACGGCCGCAAAGACCCTCCATCTGCTCGGGGAGTCGGTCTCGCCGGTCGGTACGGTCGGGCACGACGTTGTTCAGGACTATGTCGCCGGCGAACTCCCGCGGTCAGAGGCCGAGGAACTCGCCCGGGTTTCCGGCGCGGAGTTCGCGCTCGCGGCCTACATCGAGACACACGAGCCACTGGAGGGTGCTCAGGCAGCCGTCGAAGGCGTGCTGATGCGGGAGGGGCGTGACGGGCTCAACCGACCAGACGGCGGGGTCGGCGACACGCCGGACCTGCGCTGACCGGTGGTTTAAACGCCTGTTTGAGTCTACGTCGCTTATACCCGCACCCCGGTCGAAGCCAGCAGTGTATGCCACGTGACTCAGTTATTGTCGCCGGCGTCGCGGCCGTGCTCGTGCTCGCGACAGCCGGGGCTGTCGCCGCCGGGCTCGGCACTGCCGGCGCGCAGTCGACTGTACAGCCGGCCGACCGGTCTATCTCGGTCGCCGCGACCGGGAGCGCCGACACCAGCCCCGACCGGGCGGTCGTCCGTGTCGCAGCCACCGCACAGGGTAACAGCTCGGCCGCGGTCCGTGATGCCCTCGCCGCCGACAGCGAGGCGCTCCGGACCGCCCTCGACGGGCTCGGCGTCGAGTACGAGACCACCGAGTACCGGATCAACGCCGTCGACGAGCGTGAGCGTCCGCCCCGGGAGCCGCGCCCGGGCCCCTCCGCCGAGTACCGCGGCGTCCACGCCTACCAGGTGACCCTGGATACGACCGACAGCACCGGTTCGGTCATCGACGCCGCGACCGAAGCGGGCGCTGAGGTGACCAGTGTCGAACTCACCCTCTCCGAGGAGAGGCGCACCGAACTCCGCGAGGACGCGGTCCAGTCGGCGATGACCGACGCCCGCTCACAGGCGGACACGGTCGCCGCAGCCGGTGACCTCCGGGTCACGAACGTCGCCACTGTCGACGCCTCTCAGGGGCGGTACGCGCCGGTGCGCTATGAGGCAGCCGACGCGGGCGGCGGCGCCGCCGGGACCGTCGTGTCGGCGGGTGAGGTGTCGGTCACCTACCGCGTCGAGGTTACCTACAACGCGACGACCGCGTAGCGACCGACTGTGGTTCTCGGCCCGTGGTGGGCCACCCGTCTCAGCCGTCGAACAGGCCGTCGAGCCGCCCGCCGGACGGGAATTCGAGGTCGAGCGAGACGTCGGCGGCCAGTTCGGCCGCCGCGGCGACCGCGGGGGCAAACGTCTCGTCGGGTGTCAGGCAGACAGGCGCGTCTGCCGCCCGGTGACTCTCCGCCACGGGGACGGCGGCATCGGCCTCGGTGACGGCCGTCGGCTCGCCGGTCCGGTTGACCAGGACCGTATCGGCCGCGGTGCCGATATCCTGGAGACGACCACGGACCCGGGCGAGCGCGTCTGCGCCGCGCTCGGAGTCGGTCGTGACGACGGCGACCCGGTCGGCGGCGGTCACGGCCGCGACGGTCTGGTTGTCCGCGACCGGCGGCGTGTCCACGAGGACGAGGTCGTGTGAGAGCGCAGCGGCAGCCATCCGCTCCTCGAAGCGCTCGGCGGCACCCGCGGTCTTCGCACGGGCGAGTCGTTCGAACGGTGCCCGGGCCGGCGCGAGTGCCAGGCGACCGGCGGTATCGGCCGGGTGTTCGACCAGCGCCGCCGCCAGGTCGCGGTCCTCCGTTACGACCTCGGTGATGTCGGTGCCGAGTTGCCCGTCGACGTACGCCGCCAGCCCCTGGGTGGCGTACGCCGCATCTAGCACCGCGACATCGTAGCCTGCACGCACGAGCGTCCCCGCACACTCGACGGTCAGCCGTGTCGTCCCCACCCCGCCGGCCGCGCCGGTCAGCGCGACTGTGGCTGTCATGTCCGGGGCTGGCGGCCTGTCGGGTGAAAAAGCTACGCCTACAGCCGACCCGCGACGTCCTCGGCCACCGCGGCGAGTTCCCCCTCGTCGGCCTCCCCGGGGCCGCCAAACAGGGCGTGGACCGGCTGGCCGCCGTCGTCGGGGGAGCGGGGGACGATGTGAGCGTGGACGTGGGGCACCTCCTGGCCCGCCGCCTCACCGTTGTTGTACGCGATGGTGCTGGCGGTGGCGTCGACGGCCGCCTCCGCCGCCGGGGCGACCGTGGCGATGGTCCGCCCCACCGCGCCGGCAACCGCCGCGGGCATGTCGTTGACCCGCTCGTGGTGGGCTTTCGGTATCACCAGGGTGTGCCCGCTCGCGAGCGGGTTCGCGTCCAGGAAGGCGTAGGTCGCCTCGTCCTCGTAGACCTCGTGGCTGGGGATCTCGCCGTCGACGATCGAACAGAAGACACAGTCGTCCATAGCTGGCCGGTCGGGCGGGTTCATAAAGAAGCTTACTCGTGTGCCGGCTCACAGCAGGATCTCGACCTCGTAGCCGGCCGCCTCCAGCGCACCGGTGAGTTCGTCGACGTGGTCCGGGCCGCGGGTCTCCAGGGCGAGTTCGACCTCGGCGTCGTTCATCGCCACGTTCCGCGAGGTGCGGTCGTGCTGGATGGCGTAGATGTTGGCCCGGTGAGCGGAGATAACGTCGGTCAGACCCTCCAGCGCGCCCGGCCGGTCCTGCAGCGTCGTGCGGAGCCGGAGATACCGGCCGGTCTCGACCAGCCCCCGCAGGACAACCGTCGTCAGCGTGTTCATGTCGATGTTCCCGCCACAGAGCAGCGGCACGACCGTCTCGTCGTCCTCGTACGCGAACGCCTCGGTCAAGAGTGCCGCCAGCGGGGTCGCGCCCGCCCCCTCGACGAGTGTCTTGCCCCGCTCGAGCAGGGTCGTCAGCGCAACGGCGATATCGTCATCCCCGACGGTCACCACCTCGTCGACCCGCTCGCTGATGACCTCGAAGGTCTGCTCGCCGACACTCCGGGTGGCGATTCCGTCGGCGATGGTGTCGACGGAGTCGAGTGTGACCCGTTCACCACGCTCCAGCGAGCGGGGGAGGCTGGCGGCACCCGCCGCCTGCACACCGACCACGCGGGCCTCGGGGTTGTGGTCCTTGACGGCGGTGGCAACCCCGCTGATGAGGCCACCACCCCCGACGGGCACCACCACAGTTTCCACACCAGGGCAGTCCTCGACGACCTCCAGCCCGAGGGTCCCCTGGCCGGCCATCACCGTCTCGTCGTCGAAGGCGTGCAGGTAATACCGGCCCTCGTCGTCCTCGATCTCGTGGGCGCGCTCGGCGGCGGCGTTGTAGTCGACGCCGTGGAGTTCGACGGTGGCGCCGTAACTGCGCGTGGCCTTTACCTTCGAGACGGGGGCGTCCTCGGGCATCACGACCAGCGAGTCCACCCCCAGCCGCGAGGCTGCCAGGGCCACCCCCTGGGCGTGGTTGCCCGCACTCGCGGTGACGATCCCCGCCTCGCACTCCGCCTCGGGGAGGGTGGCGATCCGGTTGGTCGCGCCGCGGATCTTGAACGCGCCGGTGCGCTGAAAGGTCTCCAGTTTCAGCCGGACGTCGGCCCCCGTCAGCTCCGAGAAGGTGTGAGAGTACTCCAGCGGTGTGTGTCGTGCCGTCTCCGCGACCCGGTCGCGGGCCGCGTGGACGTCCTCGGGGTCAAGCATACCACCGGTAGACCGCCACGGGTGAAAACTCCGGGGCCTGGCGGCACACGGTCTCTCGCGTGGCGCCGACCGACACCGGAACGGCGTGTGACACGCAGTCGCGACTGCACGCGAACCGAGCGACCCTCACTACTTAAACACACGGGGCACGTGTCACCGAAAAAACCACACGACAGCACCCGTATCTGACGGCCGTCAGACGGGCGGCACGCGGCCGTCATCGACATAAGGTTCCACCGACCGGGGCCAGCCCGCGCTGACCGGGACGCTTTTGCCCGGCCGGGACGGGGATGTGAGCGTGTCACGCGAGTCACCCGCGCCGGAGGCGGTCGCCGACGAGTGGGCGGAGCTTCTGGCGGACGCCGAGGCGATGGCCGGTCGCTACCGGGAGGAGGGGTGGACGGCGGTGGTCGTCACCACCCGCGACGCCGCCGCGGTCGACGACGACCTGTTCGGGCTGGACGTGCTGGTGCCCGACGACGAGTACGAGCGTATCGAGGATATCGTCGAGACCGGGGCTGTCGACCGGACCCACGCGTTCCGGACCGATGCGGCCGGCGTGCGGCTGCTGGTTGTGGTGGCCGAGGCAACAGCCGCCGAGGAGGCCGTGCTCGTCCCGGCATACCTGTCACTGGAGGACGTGGAGACACTCCGGGAGCGCGCCGACACCGAGGGTACGATGTACACGCACGTGCGAACCCTGGCGACTGACACGCGGGTGACAGTCCAACACGAGGACCCCGAGCTGTTTCTCTGAGAGCGCAACAGGGAGAGTTAAACAGTGACTGGTCGAACGCGCCGGGTCGGGGCTGTCACCGCTCGTCGGTCGGGGTAAAGTCGCGGTCCGTCGGACCCGTGTAGCGGCCGCGGGGCCGGATGAGCCGGTTGTCGGCCTGGTACTCGAGGACGTGACCGAGCCAGCCACCCGCCCGTGACATCGCGAAGATGGGGGTGTACATGTCGACGGGGATGCCGAGCTTGTAGTAGACGGCCCCGGAGTAGAAGTCGACGTTCGGGGCGATACCACTCTCCGGCAGCCCCTGTTCGTCGGTGAGATAGGCCTCGATGCCGGTCGTGTAGTCGAGCCACTTCGTCTCGCCGTCGGCCGCAGAGAGGTCCTCGAGTTTGTCCTGGAGGATCGTCGCCCGAGGGTCCTTTGTGCTGTAGACACGGTGGCCCCACCCGGGGACGCGCTCGCCGGCGTCGGACTTGCTTTTGACCCACTCGACCGGCTCCATACCGCTGTCGTCCAGCTCTAAGAGCGCCTCGATGACGTCCTGGTTGGCGCCACCGTGTAGCGGCCCCGACAGCGCGCCGATACCGGCGGTGACCGCGGGGTAGACGTCCGCGAGTGTCGAGCCGACCACCATCGCGGTGAAGGTGGACGCGTTGAGCCCGTGGTCGGCGTGGAGGATCAGCGCCATGTCGAAGGTCTCGGCGGCGACCTCGCTTGGCTCCTCGCCGGTGAGCATATAGAGGAAATTGCCCGCGTACGAGAGGTCCGTACGGGGCTCGATGTGTGCCTCGCCGCGGCGGAAGCGGTCGTAGTTTGCGAGGACGGTCGGGACCTTGGCGACGATCCGCCGGGCCTTCCGGCGGGTGGCGTCGGTGTCCTGTGGGTCGGCGTCGGTCTCGGGTTCGTTCGCCGAGAGCATCGAGACGCCGGTCCGGAGCGCCGCCATCGGCCGCTCGTCGGCCTCCGCCAGGTCCGCAAGCGTCGTGAGCACGCTGTCGGCGACGTCGCGCTCGGTCGCCATCGGCTCCGCAAAGTCCGCGAGTTCGTCGGCGGTCGGGAGTTCCCCCTCCCAGAGCAGGTAGAGCACCTCCTCGTAGCTGGCCCGGCGCGCGAGCTCCTCGATGTCGTACCCGCGGTAGACGAGCCTGCCCGCGTCGCCGTCGATGTAGCTCATCTCCGACTCCGCGACCAACACACCCTCCAGTCCCTTGTGAAGTTGTTCGACCATACCGCCAGCCTTCCAACCTGCGGGGAAAAAACATTACCATTCGTCTGCCGGCGGTGTCCGGCCACGCTGGACGAGTGTAGCGTTCGCCCCCGCACAGTCGACGGTCGTCCAGCGACGCACCGGCAGGCAACCCTTTTGCCCCAGGGGTGCGGACTGACCCTCATGTCCGACGGGGTCGGCTACGAGCCGGTCAGTGTCAAGGCCGTGCTGGCCGAGATGAAAGACACCGCCGAGTTGCTCATCGACCTCTCGTACTCGGCGGTGTTGCTCGACAGCGACGAGGTGGCCGCCGAGGTGCTCGAACTCGAGGAGAGGATGGACGTCCTCCAGTTACGTGCGCGGATGAGCCTCCTGATGGCCGCCCGGTCACCCGACGACGCCGAGGGGCTCGCGCCCGTCCTGGGGGTCGTGGGCGCCGCCGAGAAGATCAGCGACGCCGCCGGCGACATCGCAAAGGTCGTCCTGGAGGAGGTCGGTCTGCCCGTCGAACTCCGGGGGGCGCTCCCGGAGGCCGTCGAGACGCTGGTCCGGGCGGAGCTTGCCGCCGACTCCTCGCTCGCCGGGGAGACACTGGGCGGGTTAGCCCTGGAGGCGGAGACCGGCGTCCGGGTGCTCGCGGTTCGGCGCGCCGAGGGGTGGCTGCTCAACCCCGACGCCGACACCCGTCTCGGGGCCGGTGACATCCTCCTGATCCGTGGCCCGGAGACGGGCATCCAGACGGTCTACCCGGACGCTACCGGCGAGCCCTACGAGCCACCCGAGCCCGTCGAGCCCGAGGTTGCGGACCTGGACCGGGCGGTCGACTCGATCGTCCTGATGAAGGATATGGGCGAGCTCGCGGTCGACCTGGCCTACGGCGCGGTCCTGTTCGACTCGGAGGACCTGGCCGAGGAGGTGTTCGAGCTGGAGGCGGAGGTCGACGCCCTCCAGTCCCGGTTCGAGGCCTGGACGTTGCGGGCGGCCGCCCGGGTCGAGGACCCGGTCTCGCTGCGCGGGCTCGTCCAGTTCGCGGGGGCAGTCGAGGTCATCTCCGACGCCGCCCTGGAGATAAGTGAGGGGGTGCTCAGGGGGATCGGGACCCACCCGGTCGTCGGGGAGGCTGTCCGGGAGAGCGACGAGGTGATCGTCCGCCGCGAGGTCGGCGCCGGCGCGGAACTGGACGGGACGACACTGGGGGAGCTGACGGTCAAGACCCGGACGGGGATGCGCGTCATTGCGGTCCGGCGGACCGACCCCGAGGCCGACACGCTGTGGGTGCTCTCGCCGGGGCCCGGGACCCGGCTCGACGCCGGGGATATCGTCCTCGCAAAGGGGCCCCGGGAGGGGGTCGACCGGCTGGCCGGCCTACTGTAGCTCCCGGGAGAGCCGGTAGGCACGGTAGACCAGCAGCAGGGCCGTCGCCAGACCGCCAAGCGCCATCGCCAACACGAACGCAAGCGCCCCGTAGTAGACCGGCGAGCGGGTCGTCGCGCCGGGCAACACCACAAAAAAGACGAAGACGGCAGCGGTGACGGCGATACCGACGGCAAATCCGACCAGCGCGTTCCGCCGGGCGTCGAGCGCCTCGAGCAGCCGACTCGGGCCCGTCTCGTTCTCGCTCACGCCGGTGGTAGGAGCAGACACCACTAAGCCGCGTCGGTCCCGCGGCGGCGATGGTGGCTCCCGGTAGCCGGGGCGAAAACGCGTGGATGGCGCCAATCGAACCGCTAAAGAGCGTGGGGGCCTCCGTATCGGTAATGACGAGTTTGGGTTCGGCACAGGCCGCCCCTGGGGAGGTCGACACCGGCCGACTCCCTATCGGTGAGAGCCGTGACGGGGCGGCGGTCGGCCTGCCCGTCGCCGTCGTCAACGGGGCACGGGACGGGCCGACGCTCTACCTGCAGGCCGGCAGCGACGGCGATGAACTCAACGGCGTCGGCGTCATCAGCCGGGTTATGCCACAGCTCGACCCCGGGGGGCTCGCGGGGACACTGTTGGTCGTCGGCGTCGCCAACTACCACGCCTTCCAGGTGGCCGAGCACCGCAACCCGATCGACGACACCAAGCTCAACCGCGCCTACCCCGGGGACAGCGAGGGCACCTCCTCGGAGCGGGTCGCGGCCGCCACCTTCGACCCCGCGACCCGCGCGGACCTGGTGCTTGACCTGCACCAGGGGTCAACCTCCCGGATGATCGAGGAGGTGCGGGTGCGGTGTGGCTCCCGACACCGGCTCCACGACGAGTGTCTCGAACTCGCGAAGGCCTTTGGCTGTGGCTACGTGCTCGACCAGCGGGGCCCGGACGGGCAACTCGCCCGCGCCGCGCCGAACGAGGGTGTGCCGACGGTCGACCCCGAACTCGGCGGGTCGGTCGGCTGGGACGAACACGCCATCCAGAAGGGGGTCGACGGGGTGTTCAACGTCCTGCGGTACTACGGCCTGCTCGAGGGGGATATCGCCACCGAGCGCCAGACCCGCGCCAACGGGTTCGAGCAGTACGGCGCCCCTGCCGGCGGGCTCGTGGATGTCGCGGTCGACCTCGGCGACCGGGTCTCCCGTGGGCAGACCCTCTTTACCGTGACCGACATCTTCGGCACGGTAAAGGCCGAGGTGAGCGCCGATTCCAGCGGGATCTTCTGGCGGACCCGCCGGCTCCCACAGGTCGCCACCGGCGAGTACGTCTGCTCGGTGGGTACCGACGTGGACACCTACTGAGCGGACGGGGAGTTAAGTGCGCCGCCGGGTCAGGTCACGGTATGGAGACGCTGCTTCTCGACCCGTCGGACGTGACCGAGAGTGCCTCGATGGCCCGGGTCATCGACGCCGTCGAGGGTGCCTTCGCGGCCGACGCCCGCGGCGACACGCAGATGCCCGCCAAGTCCTATATCGACCTCCCACAGCACGACGGCGACTTCCGGTCGATGCCCGCCTACATCGACGCCGGCGACTGGGAGGCGGCGGGTGTCAAGTGGGTCAACTCCCACCCGGAGAACCCCGACCGTCACGGCCTGCCGACCGTCATCGGGACGATGGTCTACTCCGACCCCGTGACCGCACTCCCGCTTGCACTCCTGGATGGGACCACCCTGACCAGGCTGCGGACGGGTGCGGCCGCCGCTGTCGCCACCCGGTATCTCGCCCGGGAGGACGCCACCTCTCTCGGACTGGTGGGCGCGGGGGTCCAGTCCTACAGCCAACTGGAGGCCGTCGCGGAGGTCCGGGATATCGAGACAGTGGTCGTCGCCGACCGCGACGCGGAGGCCATCGCGGCCTTTCGCGAGCGCTACGGCGGGGCCTACGACGTCGGGGAGGGGACCGTCGACGAGGCCGCCGCCTGCGATGTCGTCTCGACGACGACACCGGTTCGCGAGCCAATCGTCACCGGCGTCGGCGAGCGCACCCACCTCAACGCGATGGGCGCCGACGCCGAGGGAAAACACGAGGTCGCCGACAGCGTGCTCGAGCGGGCCACGCTCGTCATCGACGACTACGACCAGTGCACCCACTCCGGGGAGATCAACGTCCCGTGGGGCGAGGGCGTGCTCGACGACGAGGACATCCACGCCGAACTCGCCGAGGTGGTCGGCGGACAGGCGGTCGGGCGCGAGGCCGACGATGGCGTCACCGTCTTTGACTCGACCGGGCTCGCGATCCAGGATGTCGCCGCCGCCCACGTCGTCTACGAGCAGGCCCGCGAGAACGGTGTCGGCACCGAATTTGCCCTCGTGGGCACTGACGGCTGAGCAGCGGCGGGTGAGGGCAGTCTCCGGGTGGCCTACCCCGGTGCTGGCCCGCTGCGCGTGTCGGCTCGATACAACAGCGGCGACGGCCGCCCAAGGGAAAGGTATAGCACCGTCGGTATCCCAACAGATGACACATGAGTACCGGAAGCGGAGAGCAACGCGAGCGGGGATTCGACCACACCGACGTCGAGTCCAAGTGGCAGCGCGTCTGGGACGACGAGGAGGTGTTCCGCATCGAGGACGACGCCGAGGACCCCGCCTACGTCCTGGCGATGTTCCCCTACCCCTCCGGGGAGATGCACATGGGCCACGTCCGCAACTACACGATCACGGACGCCTACGCCCGCTACAAGCGGATGCAGGGGGAGTCGGTGCTGCACCCGATGGGGTGGGACTCCTTCGGCCTGCCCGCCGAGAACGCCGCCAACGAGCGCGACGTCGACCCCCGGGGGTGGACGATGGACTGCATCCAGAATATCAAAGACCAGATGGAGCTGATGGGGCTTGGCTTCGACTGGGAGCGGGAGGTGACGACCTGCGAGCCCGACTACTTCCGGTGGAACCAGTGGTTTTTCAACCGCTTTCGGGAGGAGGGGCTGGTCGAGCGCACGGCCACCGAGCTGAACTGGTGTCCGGACTGCGAGACAGTGCTGGCCGACGAGCAAGTCGAGGGCGACGAGGAGCGCTGTTGGCGGTGTGACACGCCAATCGAGCGCCGGGAGCTCGACCAGTGGTTTTTGACGATTACCGACTACGCCGACGAACTCTACGACGCGCTGGACGACATGGACGGCTGGCCGGAGAACGTCCGGGAGATGCAGCGCAACTGGATCGGCAAACAGGAGGGCGCAAGCGTCGGCTTCGACCTGACGACCGGCGACGAGGTGGACATCTTCACCACCCGCCTCGACACCATCCACGGGGCCACCTTCTTCGCGCTCGCGCCCGGCCACGAGGTGGCACAGCGACTCGCCGAGGACGACGAGGAGGTCGCGGAGTACGTTCACCGTGCCGAACACACCGAGGAGGAACTCCCCCAGACCTCCGGGGTCTTCACCGGCGAATACGCCACCAATCCCGCGACCGGCGAGGAGGTCCCCGTCTACGTGGCCGACTACGTCCTCGAGGACATCGGGACCGGCGCGCTGTACGCGGTGCCAGCCCACGACGACCGGGACCACGCCTTCGCCGAGGAACACGACATCGAGATTCGGCAGGTCGTCGAGCCCGCCCCCGGCGCCGACGTCGACCCCGAGGAGGTCGATGTCGAGGAGGCGGCCTACACCGAGGACGGCCTGCTCATTAACAGCGACGAGTACAGCGGCCTGGAGAGCGCCCAGGCCCGTGAGCGGTTCGTCGAGGTCTTTGGCGGCGAACACCGAACGGTCCACAGCCTGCAGGACTGGTGTATCTCCCGGCAACGCTACTGGGGGACGCCGATCCCGCTGGTGGAGTGCCCGGACTGTGGGTACGTGTCGGTGCCCGACGAGGAGTTGCCCGTGGAGCTGCCGGAGTTCATCCAGACCGCCGGGAATCCGCTCGACGCCGCGACGGCGTGGAAGGAGACCACCTGCCCGGACTGTGGCGGCCCCGCAGAGCGGGAGACGGACACGATGGACACCTTTGTCGACTCCTCCTGGTACTTCCTGCGGTACGTCTCGCCGGACCTCGGGGACGCCCCCTTCGACACCGGGCAGGCGGGTGACTGGATGCCCGTCGACCAGTATGTCGGCGGCATCGAGCACGCGACGATGCACCTCATCTACTCCCGGTTTTTCACGAAGGTGCTCGCGGACCTGGACATGCTCGAGGGTGTCGAGGAGCCCTTCGAGAACCTGCTCACCCAGGGGATGGTCCGCAAGGGTGGCACGGCGATGAGTTCCTCCTCGGGGAACGTCGTCTCGCCGCGGCCGTTCGTCGAGGAGTACGGCGCCGACACCGCCCGGCTGTTCATGATGAACGCCGCCCAGCCCGAGAAGGACTTCGACTGGACCGAGGAGGGCGCCCGCTCGGCCCACCAGTTCCTCCAGAACGTCTACCGGCTGACCCGGAGCTTCGCCGAGGGCGAGATGGGGGGGAGGGCGGCCGAGGAGGGTGACGGGGGCGCGGCCACAGACCCCATCGCGGAGTACGTCGCCCGGGAGACCGCGGCGACCGCCGCCACGGCGACCGAGGAGTTCGGCCGGTTTCGGTTCAACCACGCGCTACAGGCGGTCCGGGAGCTGGTCTCGCTCGTCCGCCAGTACCGCGACG